>NZ_DAMDAY010000018.1:0-44435 GCF_032093475.1 Lysinibacillus sp.
GGCGTTTTTTCTTGAAAGGAAGTATGGTTAAAACTAATATTATAGAAGTATAAGGTTAGACATTTATAGATTACTAGGAACTTATGTTTCTAAGGAGGAACTATCTTGCAACCAATAATATTCTGTGATTTCGATGGCACGATAACAGAAACTGATAATATCTTTTCACTTATGACTGAATTTGTACCCGAGGAATCTGAGAAAATTGCCAAAGCTATGATGGAGCAAACAATTTCCTTTAAAGATGGGCTTTCAGCTATGTTTCGTTTACTTTCTACTCAACAAAAGGATGATGTAATACAGTACCTTATGAATTCTGCGGTCATCCGTGAAGGCTTTGGCGAATTTGTTCGCTATGCCCAAGACAACAATATTCCATTTTATATTGTAAGTGGTGGGGTTGATTTTTTCATTAAACCTTTAGTTGAGAAATATGGGCCGTTTTCAGGTATTTACTGTAATAAAGCAGATTTTTCTGGTGATCAGATAGAGCTGATTTATCCAAATAGCTGTGACGAGGCATGTACTAAATTTAGCACGCAAGGTTGCGGCTGCTGCAAGCCTAGCGTTATGCGGAAGGTTGCTACAGAAGATCATTATAAAATTGTGATTGGTGATTCTTTATCTGATTTCGAGGCAGCCAAACTAGCCGATATAGTCCTTGCTAGAGACCACCTTATCCAGCGCTGTGAGGAGCTTCATGTTCCTTATAAACCTTTTACTACTTTCCATGATTGTTTACACATTGTCCAAGAACTTCTGGATTCAACAAACACTGTTCCCACTATTTAATGTGAGAATAAACAAGAGAGCCACTTTTACTAAGATGGCTCTCTTGTTTTCTACTTATTATGCTAATAACACTAAGCTAATGGCCATGACCGCCATTCCCCCTACTAAACCATACATCGACAAATGTGTTTCATCGTATCTTTGCGCTGCGGGTAATAATTCATCTAATGAAATAAAGACCATTATTCCAGCAACACCTGCAAAGACGATACCAAACATTACATCCGTTAAAAATGGCATAAGAAGCAAAAATGCTACTAATGCACCGACAGGCTCTGCTAATCCTGATAAAAAGGATAATTTAAAAGCCTTTCGACGATTACCCGTTGCAAAGAAAATTGGAACGGATACAGCAATGCCCTCTGGAATATTATGAATGGCTACCGCAATGGCAATGGCAATCCCAACATTCGGGTCATTAATAGCTGACATAAATGTGGCGATCCCCTCTGGGAAATTATGAATGCCAATAGCGAGAGCAGTAAATATCCCCATCTTCATCAAATGATCTTCATTGACCTTTGGTTTAATCGCATTCACATCTTCAACTAGCTTTACTTCATGAGGATTAGTCGCTTTAGGAATAAATTTATCGATCAAAGCAATAAATAACATCCCCCCAAAAAAACCGAGGATTGTCATCCAATAGCCATTTGTTGTGCCTAATGCATTGGTTAAAGCATCTTTAGCTTTAACAAAAATCTCTACTAGGGAAACATAGATCATGACCCCTGCTGAAAAACCTAATGCTAATGATAAAAATTTTGTATTTGTACGTGATGTAAAAAATGCTATTAAACTACCTACACCCGTTGCAAGCCCGGCAAAAAGAGTCAATCCCAATGCCAGTAAAACATTTCCGTCCATTCCCTTCTTCCTTTTCTCTTTTTCTTATTGTACTCATCTTAACGTAGAAGTTTCCTATACGCAATTCTTTTTTATAAGGTGAATATCATTCTTTACTAAGGCCCAATAGAACATAAAAAAGCAGTATCAATTCACACAAATATTGAATGATACTGCTTACATGTTTATTTATGATTCAATTGAAAGTTTCGTTTACGACGTTCATACCAAATGACACAGATGACAAACCATGTATAGCCCATACACCACCCAGCAAGCACATCTGTAGCAAAATGCCGGGCTCCAGCAATACGTGATAGTCCGATAAGTATCATAAGTATAATTGCTGCAAGCCATAAAAGGATTTTCCGGCTCTTACTATTATTTTCAGCTAAAAGATAAGCAGTTGTGAACAAGTACAAAATACCTGTCATAGCATGTCCAGATGGAAAGCTAAAGGATGTCAGTTGATCCTCCAGTTCTGGTCGTGGTCGTTGAACCCATTTCTTTAGTAATTGATTTAATACGTTGCCCGCAGCAAACGTTAACACAACAAATAGCATACCTCGATAATTTTTTACCTTCCATGCTAAATAAACGATTAACACTACTGCCACAATCACAACAAATTTGGGCTCCCCTATATAATGAAAGAACTCGATAAACCGATTACCTAAAAAAATATCTGCCACTTTCGCATCAAATGTATTCATAAACGGTTTTTGATAAGTTGCTCTTAAAACAATAAAGATAACTAATGTTAAAATTGCTAATGGATAAGCCCATTTTTTCATATTTTCACCTCTAAAACATTTATGCTATGTTCTTCACATCATAACACAAATACGTTCTTCCTAAGTGAAAATATAGGCTTTCGCATTAAGAAAGGTTTATATTCTTGTATTCTTGATAAATCATGATTGATTCTTCATCTTGTCTGTGAAAATAATCGGAAACTGCTAAGGCAACAATAAATAAAATGGCTACTATAGGTAGTATTTTTCTAAACATCCTAAACACTCCCTTATCCTTTTATTGTTCCAACTTTGGTTACTTGATTAATACCGGATCAAACAGCCAATCTGTAGGACCAAAGTTTGGATCTTTCTCTCCTCTTACTTCTCGAGAAATACCATTTTTTATAATAGCTTCTCTAAATCTTTTACTAAACAATGTCTTTCTATAAAGATATAATCCATCATGACTAAACTCAGCTGAGTAGAACACATCACCTTTTAAATCCTTTAAATCCTCATGATGATAAGTATCAGGGCCAGTGATTACTCCATTTAAACCACAGCTACATGGAGGCTGTTCAGTGGCAAAGTATAATTTCACTCTGTCCTTGCTACTTTCAGGTAGCATTTGTCTAGGAATGATTTGATAAGCTGGTTGTTTTCCTTCTTCAGGTCCTTGATGGATAACTTCCAAAAGCTCGTAGCCTTCTAGATTTTCCTTTTTCATTAATGACACCAGTTCCTCAGAGGCTACCCAATAACCATTTACATGGACCAAATGTCTATCCTTCATCTGCGTTGTATCAATTACTATTGGTGATAACTGCTCTTTATCCATAAGACCGCAACATTTACAATGGGTACTTAAAGAGAAGAGTGTCCCTTTGTCTTCTAAAAACATTTCTGGAGAATTCCCTGTTGAATTTAAAGTAAATAAAGGTGCCCTTTCATATTCGATATCTGAAAATTCAAAATAAAAACGTTCTCCTATTGACACAATACCAAATTCACGTTCTAAAGATTCGTACAACGCTGTAACCTTCTCGTATGTTACATCTTCGTTGAGTGTAAAAATGGGATTAAACTTTGTTTTTAAATTTCTTTTTCTAATTTCAGGCGCACCAATAGCAATACCATGACGATTATAAACGTTAATAACTTGATCTTCACTAGTTTCATCTATGGAAAACAAATTTTCAAGTTCTACTTTCACAATACACGCCTACCTTTATAAAGTTTTATGGTGAAGTATATTGACTAGCTAGTAACATTCTACAATCTACTAACGTTACTTTATTCATAGATAGTCAGGCTGCTTTATTAATAAAATCATTTGTATATTACTTACTATAGCAAATCTACTTAACCACGGTTAAATTAAGCGTACCAGTTGTTATACCGTATTTTCAACTTCGGGTTTACGCCAATTTTTTGGCGTGATTCAGGTCAATTTTTGGCGTGATTTGGCGGATATAGAAAAACACCGCCACTTTTTTGGCGGTGTTTTCCTTATACTATAGGCTATTTTACATAGAATTTTGGATTTATTTTACTAAGTTAAGAGTTGGTTATTTATTTTCAATAAGTACCCTCTTTATTGAAAAATATACCAACAGTATAGCATAGTACGAAATTAGAGTAAATTCATTCTTTCAGCAAGATTCACAGCTTCTGTTCGTGAATCTACATTTAACAAAGAAAAAAGTTGAGTTAAATATCTCTCTGTTGTGCGCTGTGGAATATTGAGTTCAATAGCAATGGCTTTATTCGTATGCCCCTCCGCTATTAGTCTTAATATTTTCTTTTCTTTTTCATTTAAATGAATATCTTTAGCATCCTGCAGTTTAAATTTATCATCCAGAAAATCTAAGAAGTTTTTAGGTAAAACAATTTCACCATTTGCAATCGCTCTTACTGTTCTTAAAATTTGCTCCTTAGAGGCAGTTTTAGCTAAAATTCCTTCTATTTTTCTTTCCAAAATGAGTGGATAATAATCCGTGATATCATCCCCTGTATAGAGAATAACGGAAGCATTTGACTGAATGGCTTTAATATTACGAGCTAAGTTAATTCCATTTTCTAAAGGCATATTGATATCGATTAAATAGATATCATATGGCTTATTATTTATTCTTTGAATGACACAGGTCGCATCACTTTCAGTATCAATAATAATATCTTCATTGTCTTGAAATAAATTTTTAGTTCCTTCTAACACTATAGGGTGATCATCCACTATGAGCATCGTAATCATGTGTTTCACTCCCTTCTATCACAATTATTCTAATAGCCATTCCTCTGTTGACGTTTGAGTCAATATAAAATTGTCCATTAAATGCTTTCACACGCTCCTGCATACCTCGAATACCCATCGACTCTGCTACAATTATATCCTCCACGTTACATCCTACACCATCATCTATATATACAATTTCAAAGCCATCATTCTTTTCTTTTAAATGAATCTCAACTGAAGTTGCATAAGAGTGTTTTAAAGCATTATTCAGTAGCTCTTGAAACAATCGATAGATCATTAAATTCATACGCTCATCCTCTAAATAGAGACGATCAATCGTATAAATTAACAAAAAGTTAGCCCTCTCCTGAACTTTTCTTATTAATTTTTCTAATGCTGCGTTTAAACCTAGTGTGTCTAGTAACGGCGGCTTTAGATTTTCACAATAGGTACGTAATTCATGTAGAGAGGTAATCATTTGTTTATGAATCTCTGCCAGCTTTTCTTGCATATTCGTTGTATCTTTTGCATTAACTAGGACATCCACCTCTCGGGCTATATGGAGTTGTTCCTGTAAATTGGTGTCATGCAACTCTTGGGCTAGCAAATACTTTTCTTCTTCGAATCTCATCCATAATAACTTATTCAGCCATGGTAATTGACCATCGTCAGCTTGCTTCATATGCTTTAGTTCCTCTAATAGTTCTTCTACCATCTTTGTATTTTCAATAAAATTATTTACATACAATAGGAGTAACTCAAGCCATAAAAGCTCTTCATCTTTTAAATGAATCGTATTATTATGCCCTAGCACTAAAGCTCTCTTATATCGTGCATCCTGATGAAGAAAGGCTACATAAACCTTGTCAACCTTTCTTATTTCTCCTAACCTTATTTCTTCCATTGTATCAGGATGGATCGTGAAATTTTCCTCAGCAACTGTCATGAATTCATTTGTTTCATAGTTATATGTTAGGACAAAAACATCTTCCAGCTCAAGGTGCATAGAAACCTCATAAGCAAATTTTCCTAAGAGCTCGTCAATTTTAATGGTCTTACCGATTTTATCCACAGCAGTATATAGTTGATGAATATAATCGCCCTTCGTCGAAAATAGTATCTTCCGTTTTCGATAATCGACCTTTTCTTTTATATAAAAAAGGATAACTAATGAGGAAAATGTAAAGAAAGCAACCCCTGATACAGCAGTCATAGTTAAATACTGACCAGCAATAAAATAAAGTCCCACAGTAAACCATACTGTAAAGATTAAAGAAAAAATAACGTAATAACGTAATCTTGTAATATGGTACTCAATATCAAATAACCTTTCTGCTAATTGTGTAAAGATAAAGCTAAAAGGGATAAGCAATAGAAATAATGAGCTAATCTCAGATGAAAGAATGTACGTATGAAAAAGTACTTTTGGGAGTGCATATAAAAATAGGAACGGTAGAAACGGTATTAAAATACTATTTAAGAAAATTTTCAACTGAGGTGAGCTATATTTGAAATAGCTTATTAATAAAATACTAAGGATAATCACAAGGAGAATTAGAAACATAGCTAATACAATATTTGAAAGAATATCGTTAGCAGTAGGGTATATAGTGCCCATTAACCCTAGTATAAAAGCGAATATAGGAAGTATATAAAAGAGCCTGATATTATTGGTAAACATCCAATTTGTTTTCACAAATGAATAATAATTTCTTAAAAAATGTAATAAGACGACTAAACATAACAGCATACTACTACGATTTACAATAATTCCAATAGCATCTAACCTGCCAGAGACACCGCTACTTACATATGCTAATGAAACAGATAATACAAAAAGAATAAGTAAGTCTACTAACTTTGAATTCCTTTGTTTAAAATGTAAGTAGAACGCAACAAATAACGTTAGTAAATAATAACAAGCTGGTATGATTAATACATAGATAAACTGCTGAGGGATGTCCAAATGCTTAATATGTATATTAATTAAATCTCCATTGGGCTTCATTATGGTTAAATCATTGGCAGATAGTATTCTAGATTTATACCTTAGCTGATCAAAAGAGTCAATTGGACGCTTATCTACAGTTAAAATGGCATCGCCAATGGATAAATTTTGCCTATTAGCCCAGTCTTTATAATACAGTCTTGTTACTAGCCACTTTCCATCTTCTTTTTCTACCTCTATTTCAATATACGGCGCGCTATAATTCACATAATTTAAATACAGACCTATAATTAAATAGAGAATTATAGCTGGCCAAAACAATTTATTACGCAATGTTTTTAGTTCCAAATTTCACTTTCTGCATTCATATCACCGTTAAACGATTCTAAAATTGCTTTTTGTTCTGTAGATGAGACACCAATTAATGCGGCTTTTTGTTCCTTTAATAGTGCAACTAGGCTAGGATTTTGCTCTAAATACTGGATTACATTAATCATTTTAATCTCTCCTCATCTCAATAGTTTTTCTAGATACTCTCTACCTAGGTTATTTAAAGCTACATTTTCTAGATAATTCAGCGCTTTAAACTTGTAAATATTCTTTATCGTAATGGCATAACGTATTGCCCCACCATTTGTCAACTCGTTTTCTGTTGCTTTATTATCCAAAACTGTAACTATATCATCATTATAATAGCTGGCAACAGAATTTGAAACATCATTTTTCTTTGATAAGAGATAAATAATAGGCAAGGAGTATCTTTTATTTAGCAGGTCATTTTTAGGGCCCCATACTTTCAAACTTTGAATGTCATTTTTAATTTGTTGGATAATACCTATGTATTTCCCGTATTCCTCTACTTCTTTCGTAACTTCCCCCTTTGCAAGCACCTCGCCTATTAAACAACCCATCGCTGTTAAAGAGCCCGATTTCTGAGTAATCATTTGGACATAAGATTCCTCATCACGACAAATATTAAGTAAGTCTAATTGTTGACCACTAATGCTCATTAAGGCGTATTTCTCAAGTAGTCTTATAGCAGCGCTTTTATGCTCAAATGACGTTTCATTTATTGCTTTAGAGGCCATGATCAGCATTGCTAGGGCAACATTTAATGATAGCTCAGGTGTATTGTTCCAAATATAGTCTGAATCCTTATCTTGCAGATCATCGATAATATCAAAAGACAATATTAAAAGTTCAATTGCTGCAGCTACTTTATAGATATCTTCATTTATGCCATCCGAAAATGCTTCATAATGCAAAAAACATAACTTACCAAAAGAAAAACCTACGGCAGTTTTCTCTTCTAGAAAACTTTTTAACAGCAATTTAAGCTCATCACCAAGTAATGTTTCGTTTTCTATAAGAATGTCCAATGATTCATGAATACGTTCATCAAAACCGTTCAATAGTCCTCTCTCCTCTCCCGTTTATTACTAGATATTATATATATTAGTGGCAAATAATACTAGACAAAACAATTTTAAATACATTTAATACCATCAAATCCCACAAAAAGGTTATGTCCGCCAAAAAGTGGCGTTATTTACATAAAGCACGCCATTTTTTTGTTAATTAATGCTAAAAAAATGGCGGTGGAGAACCATGTCCCGCCATTAAAGTGGCGTAAACTCACCATTGAAATGGCGTTCTGATAGATGTTACGCTTATATTAATAAGATTTTGATAGATATAAAGTCAGAATCGATGTGAATAAATTGATACATATAAATTCTTTTGCACTGGGAGTGATTTAAAAATGAAAAATGGATTAAACGAATCGCTTTTAATACTTACGGCTACTTTTTCATGTAATATCTCTGTCTCAGCTGAAGAAATTACAATTAAACAGCCTACAACTGATCAACTACAGATTGAGCAAATAATTATTCAATCTGAGTTAAAAGCTTATCAAGAAACGTTAGCAACCTATAAAAACATTTCAACCTTTTCATGCCTTATTAGTGACACCCCTGGATTTGAGGATTGTTTCCAACAAAAAAGAGATCAGTATATGGAGCAGTACGGCATTATAAGAATATCGGATGAGAGCTTATCTAGTATGCCATCCATTCATCCATTTCCTTTTGGATTAAATATTGAATCTCCTTCTATTTATGTAACGCCACAATACACCATCATTAATGCTAGAGGACTAGAAACGAAGAAGACTATTCAAGAGTTGGATGGGCTCAATAATGCCAACATCTCAGGATTATCCATTAACGAAAGCTCTATTTCCTTTAATTTGGATTCAACATTTAGCGGATGGAGAAAAACATCGATCAAACATTAAAGTACAATTAACTAAGCAGTCATAATAATTGTGCTGACTGCTTTATATATAACAAAAAAGGTGTCTCAATTTACTTGAGACACCTTTAACGTATTAACCTTTTACGTAATAAACTTCTTGTCCGCTTTCAATGACGTATTCAGGTTTCGGTTTACCTGCGTTTGCCTTATGACCCGCAATGTGCTCGGGACTCTTTTCCCAGTTTTTCCATGCTTCTTCTGATTCCCAGCGAACCATAATTAGCACTTCTTCATCACCACGGCGAACTTTTTTTACAAGCACCTGCTTATCAATATAACCAGGTTGTTGTTCAAGTAATGACGGACCATCAGGTTTAGCGCCAAAACGTTCCACAACCTTATCCGAATTCCCTTCCGTTACAACGATACGTTTAATTTGTACAAACATATTAGTTAAACGCCTTTAATACATCATCAATTTTTTGTGTTTCAGATTGTAAGCCGCCACCTGATAGATACCAAATTTCTGGGTCTAGGTAGAATACTTTGCCGTTTTTCACAGCGTTTGTTGCACTAACGATTTCGTTTTCAATCGCAGCTTTTGTACCTGATTCACCATTTTCATTTACAACAGCGTCACGGTCAACTACAAATAAAATATCAGGATTTGTATCACGCACATATTCAAATGATGCGTTTGCACCATGTGTAGAAGCTTCAATTTTTTCATCAGCAGCTTTCACACCAAATACATCATGAATCACACCGAAACGTGAACCAGAGCCATAGGCTGATAAAGCACCTTCACTACCTAAAACAATTAATGCTTTCTCTTCTGAGGCAGTTGCTTTAGCTTTTACTTCTTCTACTTTTGCTTCATATGCAGCAATCGCATCTGCTGCTTCTTTTTCTTTACCAAAGATTTTACCAGCTAATTCTGTATTAGCTTCAAATGATTCTAAGAATTTTTTGTTATCTACACCAATATAGACTGTAGGCGCAATTTTAGATAATTCAGCGTAAGCAGCTGATGCACGACCAGAGATGAAAATAATATCTGGGTTAATTTCAGATAGTTTTTCATAGTCAGGCTCAAATAAAGTACCAGCATTTACATAAGTGCTATCTTTAAATTTGCTTAAATATGATGGTAATGAATCTTGTACCACCGCAGTAGGCTTAACACCTAAAGCATCTAATGTATCTAGGAAACCATTATCAAAAACAACTACTTTTTCCGGCATCTTATCAAGTGTTACATCTTCAAATGTAGTCTTACCATCTTTTCCTTCAATTGTGCTACCTGGAATTGTTAATGGATATGCAGAAGAATCACTATTTTGCTCCTCTGCTGGTTTATCAGTTGAAGTACCTTTATCTTCTTCTTTTGCTTCGTCTTTTGAACCGCAAGCAGCTAATACTAATAACATCATTGCCATTAATACCGTAAGTAATTTCCATTTTTTCATTATGATATTTCTCCTTTAATTAATTTATTTGATAGTATTTTGATGGTTCGTCCATCTGTAACTATTTTCACGAATTAAAATAAACACAAATTCGACAGCCATTCTGTTCTTGAACAGGGATATCCATATCATAGATTTCCTTTAAAGCATGGGAGTTAATAATATCGTTTGTAGGACCATTTTTAACTACGCGTCCATCTTTTAATGCAACAATATGATCAGAGTATACAGAGGCAAAATTTATATCATGTAAAACAATAACCACCGTTTTCCCTAACTCATCAACAAGCTTTCGTAAAATCTTCATAATCTGTACGGAATGCTTCATATCTAAATTATTTAATGGTTCGTCAAGTAATATATATTCTGTATCCTGTGCAATTACCATTGCGATAAAAGCACGCTGACGTTGACCACCCGAAAGCTCATCTAAATAATTATGTTGAATCTCCTCTAAATTCATATAACGAATAGCTTCGTCAACTTTTTCCTCGTCTTCTGGTTTTAAGTTCCCTTTCGAATAAGGAAAACGGCCAAACGATACAAGTTCACGAATTGTTAGACGAACATTCATAAAGTTTGATTGCTTTAGGATCGATACCCGCTTCGCAAAATCATCTGATTTCCAGCGTCGTACATCTGCTTTATCGAGTAGTACTTCACCAGTATCTGCATTTAGTAAACGGCTCACCATTGAAAGTAGTGTAGACTTCCCTGCGCCATTCGGTCCAATAAATGAAGTGATTTTTCCTGAAACAATATCAACACTTACATCTTGAACGACAGGCTTTTTCCCAAAAAACTTTGTAATTTCTTTGACTTGAATCATCCTGCTGACCTACTTTCTTTTAATAATAAGTAGATGAAGTAGACCCCACCCACAAAATTAATAATGACGCTAAGTGTAGTACTGAAAGTAAATAGTCTTTCAACCATCCACTGTCCACCGACTAAAGCAATAATACTCATCACACAAGAACCAGCAATTAAGATGGAGTGCTTGTATGTTTTGAAATACTGATAAGATAAATTTGCTACGATTAAACCAAAGAATGTAATTGGCCCAACGAGTGCCGTTGATACAGCAATCAGGATGGAAGCTAAGATTAACATACGTTGAACCAACTTATCATAAGGTACGCCTAAGTTAATGGCTGTATCCCTTCCTAATGACATGACATCTAATTGGTTCATATGGCGCCAACCGTAAATAAACGTTAGTAAAATCACGACACCTGCTAGCCAAACTAAATCTGAGTTGACATTATTAAAGCTTGCAAACATTTTACTTTGTAAGCCTAAAAACTCATTTGGATCTATTAATACTTGGAAGAACGTTGTAATACTACCTAAAAACGTTCCGACAATCATACCCACAAGCAGTAAGAAATAAATTGGTCGCTTGCCTTCTTTAAACAATACTCTGTAAAAAATTAAAGCGAATATAATCATTGCTACAATAGCAAGTGAAAAATTGTAGTAAATATTAATTACCAATATCGACGTAGAGCCAAAGAAAAAGTAGATGAATGTTTGAATTAGCATGTATAGTGCATCTAATCCCATGACACTTGGCGTTAAAATACGGTTGTGTGTAATTGTTTGAAAAACGACAGTTGAATAGGCAATAGCTATACCTGTTAACGCCATCGCTATTACTTTTATGACACGACGTGGAAATGCATAATGGTAATTACCGTTTAACTCCCAAAATAAATATAGCAAAACAGCTATGACGGCAATACCTATTAAAATGAACATTCTTGTACGATTACGCATATGCTCTCCCCCTAAACAACATAAATAGGAAGATTGCACTTCCGATGACACCAACAGTCATACTAATTGGTATTTCATAAGGGAAAATCAAGACGCGTCCTAAAATATCGCAGAATAATAAGAATGACATACCAAGTAATGCTGTATGCGGCAATGTCTTTGCCAAATTATCACCTTTAAACAGTGAAATAATATTCGGAATGATCAAACCTAGGAATGGAATGACACCGACTGTTAACACCACTGTTGTAGAGATAAGAGCTACCAATACTAAGCCTAAGTTCACTACAAATTTGTAGGATAGACCAAGATTTTTAGCAAAATCCTCTCCCATTCCAGCCACTGTAAAACGGTTTGCGTAAATGTAAGCTAAAATCAGTACTGGTATACTTATGTATAACAGTTCATAACGGCCTTTCATGATTAATGAGAAATCTCCTTGTAACCATGCAGAAATGTTTTGGATAATATTCGCCTTGTACGCAAAGAACGTTGTAACAGAGGACAAAATATTTCCGTACATTAAGCCAATAAGCGGTATAAAAATCGCATCTTTAAACTTTATTCGATTTAATATTTGCATAAATAGTAATGTGCCGGCTAAAGCAAATATGAAAGCGAAGGAAATTTTTTGAAAATACGTGACGTTCGTAAAGAACATCATGGAAATCAAGACACCCAACCGAGTGGCATCTAACGTACCAGCTGTAGTTGGTGATACGAACTTATTCCTACTTAAGCTTTGCATAATTAAACCAGCAATACTCATACCTGCACCTGCTAGCAAAATTGCAACAAGTCTAGGTACTCGACTAATTAAAAATAGTCTTGTTTCTTCTGATTGGAAGTCTAATAGGTCACTAGGCTTTATATCAACTACTCCTATAAATAGCGACACAATAGACAACACAACAGTTGCTGTTAAAAGATATCTTATTTTCATAGTAATCCCCGGTAGATTTCATTTTTGTGTGTAACGCATTTATTCAATGAAAATGATTATCATTACTCACGATTCCCATTATAAGCATGATTTTATTATCAGTCAACCAACAATTGAGAATTATTCTCGTTTTATTGAGTATTAACTAAAAAACGTGTCTATTTAACGAAATATCAGTTATTTCGCTAATCTTTTCAACTAAAGCATTTCTCTATTTCTACATATTTTTTCTCCAAGCAAAAAAGGTAATTGAGAACAAATTTATATCTCAATTACCCTTTTTATAGTAAACAATTTTCTTTGTTCCGCTTTTGAACCATGCTGAAATAATGAAAATAATTAATATTAAACCTACATAACCCATAACTGCATATAGTTTTGCTACCAATGTTGTGAATCCCACAAGACTCGCTAAAAACCCCAAGCCTCCAATAATAATAACGGCTACCCTAAAGCTACCTCTATTGGGCTTGATAAACCTTACCATGAAAGAATATAGCATCCCCACAGCAGTATTATAGATCATGCCTAAAAGAGAGAAAGTCATAAGCAAGCCCACAATAGGATGTATTTCATTAGCCAATGCAAGCATTGGAATATCTAATCCAACAATAATATTCATTTTTGCAAGAAGAGAGAAATTAATAAGTAATATTAAGGCTCCTAACAAGATACCACCTATTATACCTCCCATACCCGCTACCTTATCATTGCGTATAGAGCCACACATCACGGTTAACAATGAAAAACTAACCCCTACGTTAAATGACATATAAAGTAGGGCTGTGACCCACCACCTGTTCCCGCTTATTTGAGCTTGTTGAGCAATAACTGCCTGCTCTACAAAGGTGAGATCCATAGTTGCGATAGCATAAATAGCGATGATGGACACAATTGTTAATAGGTAAGGGGTGGCAAGAGCAATAATATTAATGATGTTTTTCACATCCAGCATAACGGTAGTTACTGTAAGGATAACCATGCAAATACTACCTAACCAAATAGGTAGTCCAAACATTTGCTGAAAGGTTGCACCCGCTCCCGCAAACATAATGACAGCAACTCCAAATAAAAAGAGCGATAATATTAAATCCAATAAAAAGCCAACAAAATTCCCTGAAATTTGATAAATCAAATCCTTATGAGAGGTTGTGTGCAGTCTTGAACTAACTTGTGCCACACACATTCCGACTATAGAGAAGCCAATCATCGCTAACAATGCACCATATATTCCTTTAAAGCCATAACTTGTAAAGTAGAGGACAATTTCCTGCCCTGACGCAAATCCTGCACCAACGATAATTCCTACATAGGCACCGCCGATTTGCAAGCTTTTTTTCAATCAGTTCTCTCCTCGTTTTTTCTTCTATTAGAGCATTGACAATCAATGTTTACTGATAGACTTCCGTACATATTGTTAACTTATCAATGACAGCCATATTAGGCGCATAACCAATTCCAACTGATTGGGGTACCTCAATATAGCCATCTTTAACTATAACTTCAGGTTCAATTATATCTTCGAACCAATAATGACTAGATCCCGCCGTATCTCCAGGTAATATAAAATGACTTAGTGATGTTAAGGCAATATTGTGTGCTCGTCCGATACCTGCTTCCAACATGCCACCACACCAGACAGGAATGCCGTTTTCCTTACATAAATCATGGATTCGCTTCGCTTCCGTTAAACCACCTACTCGTCCAATTTTGATGTTGATTACACCACAGCTCCCAAGAGTAATCGCCCTTCTTGCATCTTCAAAAGAAGTAATACTTTCATCTAGACAAATAGGCGTTTTTATTTTTCGCTGTAATGTTGCATGATCGACAATATCATCAGGGGCTAGTGGTTGTTCAATCATTAATAATTGATAATCATCTAGCTGCTGCAACATGTTGATATCGTCTAATGTATAGGCAGAATTCGCATCTACCATCAAAGGTAGATCTGGTAGTTCAGCACGGATTGCTTGTACTACCTCGATATCATAACCAGGCTTAATTTTCACCTTCACTCTTTTGTAGCCTTTTTCAATATGGCCTTTTATCAACTTTATTAATTGAGCGGTAGAAGGTTGGATACCTACACTGACGCCGACCTCGATTCGTTGCTTATGACCGCCTAATGCCTGTGCAAGTGATTGCTTTGTTTGTTGGGCATAAATGTCCCATACAGCCCCTTCTATCGAAGCCTTAGCCATACAATTACGACGAATAGGGGCAAACAACGACGTTACCTCATCAGGATGCCCAATCTCTTTATTTAACAAGATAGGTATTAAATAATCCTTGAGCATATGCCATGTCGTCTTTAAAGTCTCCTCTGTATACCAAGGTGCTACAAATGCTACCGTTTCTCCCCAACCTGTTATTCCTGATGCATCTTTTGCCTCTATTAATAACAGTTCTTTTTCATCCACTGTTCCAAAACTCGTTGTAAACGGAGCTTTCATTGGCATTTTAATGTGCCTTAAAATAATCTTTTCTAATCTCACAACATTCACTCCTCAGCCTTATTATAAGGCTAATAAGGAGCGTCTGACTAACAGATAGCTATGAACATATTCCTTGTGCTTCTTCACGCGTACAATGGCGTAATCTTGATTAAATAATGTAGTTAAGATTGTCCGTATTTTATAACGCCAGTCCTCAGCAAGTTTTGGACTCTCGACTTTCATCTTCTGTAAAGATTGAGGGATTGCTAATAGATAGGCATCATTGTAAAAAGATTGTTCCATCTGAAATTCATTTTCTATATCAAGTACTGGCAAACCATCTACGGTTAATGTCCACGGCACGATTTCCTGTGCTATTTCTTCTAACTCATCAAGGCTATCTGTCACCTGTTCACGTTCGATCCACCACTCAACGACCAACCTATCCGAAGGTAGTCCTTCATTAAAATCATCTTGGAGCGGGCCATAGTAATCATTTTCATATTGAAAGCTCGTAGCATTCAGTTTAAGAAATGCTAGATTAGCTAAGCCAGCTTCTAACGGCTCAATTAACCAGCGAACAAGCTGAAATCCATTCTCTTTTGCGTATTCTTGTTGTGCGTGCTTCAATAACTCACCTACACCTTGTTCACGATATGCCTTTTCAACACCAATCATGTGCGAATGTAAATACATTTCTCTATCTCGATAGCCAACGAAGCAATAATTAAAACCAATTAATTTTTCATCTAAATATGCCCCTAATACTAATCCGCCATTTTGAACAGCAGCTAATAATTGATGGGAGGGAATTGCTTGGCTGCCCCAAATTTCTGCATTCAATTTCTGTACTTCTGCAATTTCTATAGGTGTCACTACTTTGTGAATACGCACTTTCTCTAACATTATGCTGACGCCTCCTTTATATGCCTAGACTCCAATGCTAGCAAGACCGCTCTCGTCAGAATTTCAACTCCTGTGACAAGTCTTGCTTGTTTAAATTTCATTTTAGGATGATGCAAGCCTGGTGTAAGCCCACAGCCTAAGCCCAGCATCGTTGTTTTTAAATGTGGTCGTTGTACAGCATAGTGATGAAAATCCTCACCACCAGGCGTATGAACAGGCTTTCTTAAATTCGATAAACCAGCTGCTTGTATAATTGCTTGCTCCATAATATATTGAGCACTTGTATCGACCTCAGCAGCTACAATATTGGCAACAGTACGTAATTCAATTTGCACCTTATGCAATATTTTAGAGGAATCAATTACACGTTTAACCCCTTGAGCTAAATCATCCATTACATTGTTTTGTTGCGCGCGGATATCAATAGTGAATGAAGCATTGCCAGGGATAATATTGCCTGACTCTCCTCCAGCATGAAATTTGGTCATTTTAACAGACACAGGTACCATAGGATCTGTATGGATGGTTCGTAAATCTTCAATGATTGTTGCACCTACTTCAATTGCATTGACGCCCAGATGCGGCCTTGCAGCATGGGCATCCTCTCCAATAATCTCACCTTCTAGTAAGCGAGAAGCCCCGTGATATAAGGCAGCACAATAAGTACCATCCTCTAATTCATGAACAGGCCTTAAATGAACACCGAATAAATAATCTAAATCATCTATAACGCCTTCTTCTAAAACGGATAACGCCCCTGTCCCTTTTTCTTCAGCAGGTTGGAAAATAATACGAATTGTACCATTGAATGATTGCTTTAGTTCTTTTAGAAGTAATAACGTACCAATGGCCATCGTCATATGTCCATCATGTCCACAGGAGTGATTCGCTCGAAAATGACCATCAACCTCCTGCCATAGTGCATCTATATCTGTTCGTAACCCCACTTTCGGATTTCCGTTGCCCACATCAACATATAGCCCTGTAGAATGCTTAAAGCGTATTGGTGAAAATCCTTCTTGAGTTAATAGCTCCACTATATAATTGGTTGTTTCTACTTCGTGCCAGCTAATTTCAGGATGAGCATGTAAGTATGTAAAAATCTCCATTAGCCTTGGCCTCAAATAATCTAACTCTTCTTTCATGGCTTCCAACCCCTTAAATTTTCTTATTATTAAAATTATTATAACGAAAATAATCATGTTCTACATAGAAACTTATACCCGCATTCAACAAAATAACTACTTATGATAATATATTTCATTCTAAAGCTCATAGATAGACATTTATTTAGACAGCAAAAAAAGATGCAAGCACAGTTACTAACTACTGTACTTACATCTTTTCTTTAGTTAATACCTTTCATCGCCTTTGAAATAACCGGTGAAAGAATTAATATTATAATTCCAATCACTATAGATAGTGATCCTAAGAAACCAAAGTATGTGAATTCGCTTACAACTTCGTAAACTCTTACTAATTGAGCATTAATAGCTTGTGCTGCTGCACTTGTTAAGAACCATAAAGACATTGTTTGTGCTGCAAAGGCTTGTGGTGCCAGTTTCGTTGTAGCTGATAAACCAACTGGTGATAATAATAGTTCACCAACAACTACTAGGAAGAATGACAGAACTAACCATAAAGGACTTACTAACGTTTCTCCACCAGATAAGTGTGCTGGAATCATCATTACGATGAATGATAGACCCGCAAAGAACAATGCATATGAGAACTTGCGTGGTGTTGTCGGTTGCTTGTCCCCCCATTTAAGCCATAGCATAGCAAATAATGGAGCTAATGTTATGACAAATAACGGATTCAACGACTGGAACCATGAAGATTGAAGCTGAATACCACCAATACTTAACTGTGTACGCTCATCTGCATACGTCGCTAAAATCGTTGCTCCTTGTTCTTGAATAGCCCAGAACATTACCGCTGATAAAAATAATGGAATGTAAGCGAGTAGACGAGATTTCTCATCCTTCGACGTCTTTTTACTGCGGTACATATAAATAAAGAACACCGTTGGGATAATCACACCAAGTGCTGTAATAATTAAACTAAATACATTCATTGTTAATGTACCCGTTTTAATACCAATAGCACCTAAAATGATAAGAAGTAATGCTACAATCCCGAATTGTGTAAAGACTTTTTTACGTTCTTCAGGCTTTAATGGATTATTTACTTGTAAGCCAGCTAAGCCTAAATATTTTTTCTCTGTTAATTTGTAGACAATTAAACCAACAAACATCCCAAGACCTGCTAAACCAAAGCCAAGGTGGAAACTATACTTTTGTCCAATTGTTCCGACAATAAATGGTGCAATGAATGCCCCCATGTTAATACCCATATAGAAAATAGAAAAACCTGCATCGCGACGACTATCTGTTTCAGCATAAATGTCCCCAACAATACTTGAAACGTTTGGTTTTAATAAACCTGTCCCCATAACGATAAATGCCATTGAGGCAAATAGCATGCTGACACCACCAGGCAATGCTAGTAGCAAGTGACCGATCATAATTAAGACACCACCATAAAAAATGGTTCTACGTGTCCCTAAAACTCGGTCGGCTATCCAGCCACCAATAATACCAGACATATAAACGAGTGAACCATAGATGGCCATAATTGAGTTCGCTGTTCCGCGGTCTAGACCTAATCCACCCTCATTCAATTCATAATACATAAAGAAGATGAGAATTGCCCGCATACCATAATACGAGAAGCGTTCCCAAAATTCTGTGAAAAATAAAGTAAAGAGCCCTTTAGGGTGTCCAACAAAGCCATTTTGAGGGACAGATTTTACAACTTCATCTTTACTAGACATACAATACCCTCTCCCGATTAAATTATTCTCTAAAAAACATCATTACCC
Source organism: Lysinibacillus sp. (assembly GCF_032093475.1). Classification (NCBI taxonomy): domain Bacteria; kingdom Bacillati; phylum Bacillota; class Bacilli; order Caryophanales; family Bacillaceae; genus Lysinibacillus; species Lysinibacillus sp. The sequence goes on from NZ_DAMDAY010000018.1 coordinate 19,238, forward strand.
TAATTTAAGGATAAAAAATCTTTGTTTCATCATACTAAAGCGTTTTTTAAACTTTAGCAAGAGTTTTAAAAAATGTTGAAAATTTATCATTTTTCAATAAATTCTGACTGATTGATAAAGAAATTATTAAATCCTTTGATATATCTAAGTTTTCTCACTCTTTAATTGTCGATAAACACCATAATAACATTAAATTATTCTAAAATATCTAAAATTCAGATTTATAACTTTATTTACAAATTTACACTATTGCGTCTAGGATTTTGATTACAGCTTTGTTCTAGATTCTACTATTCCCCCTAATGATAAAAAGCATGCCAAAATTTCTTTTGGCATGCTTGGTTTCATTTTATTTTACATATTGCTGGTACTTTGCATAATCAGATGCTTTTACTTCAAGGGATAATAATGTACCATCCTCTTCATAAGAAGTATTAAAAACAGAGGCATATTCATTTAAATAAGAAACAACATTCCCTTGATCATAGGGTATTAACATATCACACGTTACATAGTGGGAGAAGATATGCTGACGAATCAATTGTAATAACTCCTCTAAACCAATCCCTTGTTTCGCTGATATCCAAATATTATCACCACTTACTACAGGGTAAGGAACATTTGCAATATCCGCCTTATTGTATACATAGATAGTTGGAATGTCTTCAACGCCAACTGCCTTCAATGTCTCATTTGTTACATCCATCATAAATGCGTGCTCTGCATTTGAAACATCTACAACATGCAATAAAAGATCAGCATCTCGCGCCTCTTCTAATGTAGATCGGAATGCTTTTACCAGATGATGTGGTAATTTACTTACGAAACCTACTGTATCTGTAAGTAAAAACGTCTTTTTATCAGGTAATTCTATCTGACGAACAGAAGTTTCCAATGTAGCAAAAAGCATATCTTTTTCAAATACTTGTTTATGCTCTTCCTGCCCTATTTGTGTAAGTAACTGATTCATGATTGTTGATTTACCAGCATTTGTATATCCAACGATTGACACAACGGGAAGTGCATTTTTACGGCGTTGTTTACGTTGTGTCTCTCGTTGCTCTTTCACGTGTTCGAGATCCTTTTTAATTTTGGCAATTTGATCTTCAATTTTCCTTCTATCCAGTTCAAGCTTCGTTTCACCAGCTCCACGGTTTTTAAAGCCACCTCCAGTACCACCACCCTGACGACTTAGAGAAGCATGTAGGCCTACTAAGCGAGGTAGCATGTATTGCAACTGAGCTAATTCCACCTGCATCTGTGCTTCTCTTGTTTTTGCTCGTCTTCCGAAAATATCCAAAATAAGCATCGTACGATCAATAACTTTCGTTGCTAAATCACGCTCTAAATTGCGGATTTGTGAAGGAGACAATTCATCATTAAAAATAACAAGATTTGCTTGTGCTTCTTCATAAAAACTTTTGATTTCCTCTATTTTACCTGTACCAACATAGTGTGAAGGTGTAACACGCTCTAAATTTTGTGTAACAATTCCTACCACTTCTACATGCAAAGCCTCGGCTAAATTTTGTAACTCTTCCATTGAATAATCAAAATGCTCGTCATTTCGTAAATTGACGCCAACAAGTATGGCCTTTTCAACTAATACATCAACTTCCTTAATTCTATCCATTAGAAACCTCCCACCAAAGCCTGGTGTCCCTACGACAAATTTTCTTCATCTTACCATAAAATACTCTTTTTCGTATTTGTGGACCATCCGTATTTTTTAAAAAATGCGCCTCTCTAAAAGGCGCATTTTCATTACTTTCTTTCTTCTTTTAGTAATACTTCTGAGCGAGTAAATTCTTCTTCAATTTCTTTATTCGGCTTATATGTCAGCATACTAACAACAACCGCAACGATTAAACAAACAAAGAAACCAGGAACAATTTCATATAAAGCACTTGATAAAGCATCCACTTTACCCCAAATAAACGCAGTTGCGGCACCTGTTATCATTCCGCTTAGCGCTCCATAATTGGTTAATTTTCTCCAATATAAAGAAAGCAATATAACAGGTCCAAATGCTGCACCAAACCCTGCCCAAGCAAAACCAACTAGGCTTAAGATAGAGCTATCTGGATTCCACGCTAGGATACCGGCAATAATCGCTACTACTAATACCGCCATTCGTCCAACAAAAACATAATGTTTATCATCGGCTGTTTTGTTGAACAACGCTTTATATATATCCTCAACAAGTGCTGAAGAAGTGACGATTAGTTGTGATGAAATAGTACTCATAACAGCTGCCAAAATAGCCGCTAACATAATACCCGCAATAAATGGATGGAATAAAATTTGCCCAAGTACAATGAAAACAGTTTCGGCATCCTTTAACTCACCAGCGTTTTGCTCATAATAGGCAACACCTACTAAAGCTGTCCCAATGGCCCCGAATAAGCTTAACATCATCCAACCAATACCAATACGTCGAGCCTGCTTTGTTTCCTTTACTGAACTAATAGCCATAAAGCGTACAATAATATGTGGCTGTCCAAAATAGCCTAATCCCCAAGCAAGAGAAGAAATAATCCCTGCTGCTGTTGCAGTGGCTGGTAATAAATTTAAAAGATCTGGACTAACGGCTTTAATTGAAGAAATTGTATCCCCTAATCCACCCGTTACAAATAAACCAAATAGCGGTACAGTAATAAGTGCTAAAAACATAATAAGTCCTTGTAAAAAATCTGTATAACTAACCGCTAAAAATCCTCCAAATAGTGTATAGGCAACTACTACTGCCGAAACAATTAGTAATCCTGTGTGATATTCGTAACCAAATGAACTATCGAAGAATTTACCACCTGCTACCATTCCTGATGATACATAAAATGTAAAGAATATTAAGATAATAATACCTGACGCAATTCTTATTAGCTTCGTATTGTCACGTAGGCGGTTATCCAAATAACTTGGAATCGTAATGGAATCATTCGTAACCTGTGTGTAAACACGTAACCGTGGAGCAACAAGTAACCAGTTTAAATAAGCCCCTATTGTCAGTCCTATTGCAATCCAAGCCTCTACAAGTCCTGATACAAATATTGCACCTGGTAAACCCATTAGAAGCCATCCTGACATATCTGCGGCGCCTGCACTTAGCGCAGTTACTGCTGGACCTAAGGAACGACCTCCTAGCATATAGTCTGTTAAATTCGACGTTTTAGCAAATGCATACCAACCAATTGCTAGCATGGCTATCATATAAATAATAATCGCCAATAATTGATACATGTTATCCGTCATATTTTTCCTCCTTTGTTCAATCTTTAATTTTACTATCTATATTAAAGATACCACGATTATACAACACTACATATGATTACTCTAAATTTTCGTGAAATTTTTTCTGAATGCCAAAGTAGTCATTGTACATTATAAAATGTGATAAACTAGTGCCATCTATTACACAATAAAGTAGGCGAAAATGTATGACATTTGAAGAAATGAAAACTCTGCTCACTGAGCAAATTTTGCAGCAACAACTTGTGACTGCTACTATTAGTCAACCACGTATGAAATCGAATGAAATAAAACGTATAAAATTAAAGCCTTTACTATTAAAAAATCACTACCATATACAAATTGAATACCAATATGAACGCATTTTAAAACATGAGAATATTTTATTGGCTGACTTCCCTTCTAAGCTAGAAGCCATTTTTGAAGATTATCGACAAGCTCATATTGATTTCTTAGATGAAAAAGTACAAATCCAATTATCGAAAAAGAATAAAGTACTTTGGAAATCAGATAAATCAGCTTCACCGAAAGAGGTTAATTTAGCCCATAATCGGAAGAAAAACTACTTACTTTCAGATGATCAACCATATCCTTTTTTAATTCGACTAGGAGTTCAAACTGAGGATGGGAAAGTTAAAAAACAAAAATACGATAAGTTTAAACAAATTAACCGCTTCATTGAATTTATTGATGATGCTTTATCTTATTTACCTCAGAATCGACAAGTGCGTATTTTAGATTTTGGTTCAGGAAAATCTTACTTAACCTTTGCTTTGTATCATTATTTAAAAATCGAAAAGGGCTTAGATATTCGTGTTACTGGTTTAGATTTGAAAAAAGAGGTTATTGAAGAATGTTCAAGAATCGCACAGGATTTAGGTTATGACCAGCTTGAATTTCTGGTAGGAGATATTAATGATTATAATGAAGAATCGTCCGTGGATATGGTAGTGACCTTACACGCTTGCGATGTTGCCACAGATATGGCATTAGCACGCGCTGTAAAATGGGGAGCAAGTGTTATATTAAGCGTTCCTTGTTGTCAGCATGAGTTAAATCGTCAATTAAATACACCAGCTCTTGATATTATGTTGCAACATGGACTTGTCCGAGAGCGTTTTGCAGCACTGGCTACAGATGCTATTCGTGCAGAAATTTTAAACCTCGTTGGCTATGAGGCTCAACTTTTAGAATTTATTGATATGGAGAATACACCTAAAAACATTTTAATTAGAGCATATAAAACAGGTAAAAAACCTAGTGAAGAGCAGCGTACTAGCTATAATGCCTTTCTACAATTACTAAATGCCACACCATTTTTAGCAAATGAGCTAAAAGACTACTTATGAAAATCTTCTCAAATAAAAAGGCGCCCCAAACAATATTGGACGCCTTTTTATCTTTGTTTATCAAACCCACAGTGGCTGAGGGTGTTTCAAGTGTTTGTACACCCCGCCGATTTGTCGTAGATTAAAGCTCTTGTCGTAAAGCTTGAATAACATCAATCTTTGTAGCTTTCCGTGCTGGACGATAGCCTGAAATCATCGCTACCCCTATACTAATGGCAGCTGCAATAATGACTAGTTGCCACGGAATAAGAGAAAATGTAATATCATTTGTGGCAAAAGCATCCTCTCCTGTTGCTGCTTTAAGAATCAAGGGTAATGCTGCATTTGCCGCAAAGCTAATGGCATACGAGATGGCAACTGCAATAAGCGTCCCCAAAATACCAATAAACGTACTTTCCATTAAAAATAGTCTTTGGATAAGCTTCGGACTTGCACCAATAGCTTTTAACACACCAATTTCTCGAGTACGCTCTGTGACAGCCATTGTCATTGTATTAAAAATACCAATTGAAGCAATCAATACAGCAATTGTCCCTACAAAGATTAAGCCAATTTTTAAGACAAGGAAAAATACATTCATTTGATCTAATTGTTCAGTTACTGAATATACACTATAGCCTTTATCTTTTAATTTCTCTAAAATCGGCTTTACATTTTCTAAAGTATCAGCATAAATATTAAATTCTGAGTAAAACAACTCATCCTCTTTACTAGCACTATCAGTGGATAAATTTTCAACCAATACTGACTTTTGAGCTTTATCCATATGAATGGAATTATCAACCATCCAGTCATAAGAAGGCTTCTCCATCACACCAACAATTGTATAGCTCATTTTTGGCGAGTTTTCATTTGTGCCAGTCTGAGGCACTAAGGACAGCTCAATATTTTTATCAATCAACGACTCTTTATAGCCTTCTTCACTGCCATCATAGTAGGTTCCTTCTGCCTCAGCCTTTTTACTCTTTTCTTCGATAATATCGCGTTCTTTTTCATTCAATAATGTTTGAGCGAAGTGATAACCTACAACGATTTCATTTGGTTTTGTTGGATAACGACCTTCCGCAAGCTTACCATTTACCTGCTCAAAGTCCTGCATATCCGATAAAGTCAAAGTAGAGGCTGTCTCACGATCTCCTAAAAACGACTGTGCAGAAGCATTCACATTAATCGTTTCAAGTACTGTTTCCACATGGTCCAACTTTTTAATTTCTTGAACCTGTTCTTCGGTGAATTGATTATCTCCATATATTTGAATTTTCGTAACGGTTTCATTCGAAAGAATATCATTGCGTAGTGATTCCTGTAAACCAAAGCCAACCGAAGCTAGCACGATAAGGAACGCACAGCCCATTGTTGCTGCTAAAATTGTCATAAACACACGTAATTTATTTTTCTTGATATGCTGTGTTACAAAATCGATTTGGTCCTTAAATAACATTTTAAGCCTCCTCCTTTACGAGTTCGCCATCATACATACGGAGTCGTCTATGTGCGATAGAGGCTACTTCTTCATCGTGTGTAATAATGACAAAGGTTAGCCCCAATTCACGATTTAAACTTTGAATAAGCAATAATATATCTTGCTCTGTTTCTGAATCAAGACTTCCCGTTGGCTCATCAGCAAGCAATATTGGAGGGTTTGTAATAAGCGCTCGGGCAATGCTGACACGCTGTTGTTGCCCACCCGATAGTTCATTTGGATAATGGTCTGCTACTTCAGTCAAACCAACCTTGTCCATCAATTTCTTTACTTTTTCCTTACGTACAGCCTTACGTAAACCTTGTAGTTTTAAAGGCAATTCAATATTTTCGAAAGCAGATAAACCAGGCATCAATTGAAAGTTTTGAAAAATAAAGCCGAATTGGCGTAAACGAAATGCAGCACTTTCTGTTTCAGTCAGATTGGCAGTTTCCTTACCATTCACACTAATAGATCCTTGTTCAGCTTTCATAAATCCAGCTAATACTTGCAATAAGGTCGATTTACCAGATCCACTTTTTCCCACAATAGCAACAATTTCTCCTTTATTGACCTCGAAGTTCACACCCTTCAATACTGGTACTTGTTTCTCCTTCCCCTTTTTTCCAATTAAAAATGTATGTTGTAAGTTTTCAACTTGAATCATTATAAATAATGCTCCTTTCTCCTTCATTTCCCATTGTAGAGAATAATTCTTAATAAAGAGGAAGGATAAAAATGAAGATATTCTTAAGAATAAGAAGAGAGTCCTTCAAAAATAAAACGTATTTACATTCCCTTTACAATTCAACATGCTAAATCAAATGTTTACACTATTTTTCTCTTATAAATCTGTATTAAACAGAGGAGAACTCTTCAAAAAACCTAGTATTAAAGGTAATTCTCTGTACTACAAAAAACAAATACAGTGGAGTCATCATTATTTTGTGAACGAATTGTATATTACAGCAATGTAAATTTTATTGTCGAATAGTAAATTTTTATGTAGATAAATTAAAGATTTTGTTATGATAGTAAAGTTTAGAGGTCGATTAATTTATTTATATCCAGGAGGATTCGATTTACATGCTTAACTCAAAAAAACAAGACCCTTTCTTTATTGCATTGCATAAAATTGCTGAAAATATGAGAGAGGCTGTACATTACGCAAATGATTTTCGTATTCACAGTGTAGCTGACCTTAAAGAGATTAGCATTACAATGAAAAATTACGAAACTGCTGGCGATAAGCTCATTCACGAACTGATCGTAATGTTAAACAAATCATTTATGACACCTATAGAACGTGAGGATATTTTAGAGTTTGCCATTCGTATGGATGATATTTTAGATGGCACAGAACATTGTATTGCACACTTTGAAATGTTTTCACTTACAGAGATTGATGAATCCATGCGCACTTTCCTAGGATATATCTCTAAGAGTGCTGATGAAATTGTCAAAGCGACTGAAGAGTTAAAGAAAAAGAATCTAATTGGCATGCGTCCACACGCCATTCTTATTAAAGACTATGAACGTGAATGTGATGAGGTACAGCGTACTTCCATCAAAAAACTGTTTTTAAACGAAAAAGATCCGATTCGTCTTATTAAATTTAAAGATATATATGAACAACTTGAAGATATCGCTGATCATTGTCAAAACGTAGCCAATACTATGGAAACAATTATCATGCGTAACGCATAATTAGGAGATGGGCAATTTACAATGAATACAATCATAATACTAACCATACTGGTCGTCATCTTTGCCCTTACATTTGACTTTATCAATGGCTTCCATGATACAGCAAATGCTATCGCAACTTCGGTTTCCACTCGGGCATTGCCACCTCGCACAGCGATCATTATGGCAGCGACTATGAACTTTATCGGTGCCATCACCTTCGTAGGAGTTGCTAAAGCTCTAACTAAAGACATTGTAGACCCGTTCTCTTTAAATGCCTTTGAAGGAGACACAACAGGTTCAGTTGTTATTTTAGCTGCATTAATTTCAGCTATTATTTGGAATTTATTGACTTGGTACTTTGGTATTCCATCTAGTTCTTCACATACGTTAATTGGTTCGATTGCAGGTGCTGCTATCGCATCAGCAGGCTTTAACGTGTTAAACTACGGCGGCTTTACTAAAATTATTATGGCATTAGTGCTATCCCCACTACTTGCCATTTGTGCTGGCTTTATCATGATGACACTTTTTAAATTATGGTTTAAAAATTTAAATTTATATCGAACAAATAAAGGTTTCCGAACAATGCAAATCTTCACCGCAGCCATTCAATCGTTTACTCACGGGACAAACGATGCACAGAAGGCAATGGGGATTATGACAATGGCGCTAATTGCTGGTGGCTTGCATACTGGAGATGAAATACCTTTCTGGGTACGTGCTGCAGCCGCTACAGCAATGGGTCTAGGTACATCTATTGGTGGATATAAAATCATTAAAACAGTTGGCGGTAAGATTATGAAAATTCGTCCAGTTAATGGTGTTGCGGCGGATTTAGCATCCGCTACAGTTATTTTTGGTGCTACGTTAATTCACTTACCAGTATCGACAACACATGTTATTTCTTCCTCTATTATGGGTGTTGGTTCTGCACAGCGCGTACGTGGTGTAAACTGGGGAATGGCTCGAAAAATTGTTACTACGTGGGTAATTACGATGCCAATTTCAGCAGTGATGGCATCCGTTATTTATTTCATATTATCATTATTCTTTTAACGAAAAAGGCTCCTATCCAATGGCTGGATGGGAGCCTTTACTTTGTCACACGACAAAAAGCGACACATCCATTACACTAATTGAAAAGGGGGATACATAAATAACTATGAAAACAATTTCGACATTTATTACAGCACATGCGAAAGCAATCGTAGCTATATGGCTTATTATTTTTCTAGCTATGGCTTATTTTGCTTTACAGCTTCCGGGTAAACTTCAAGGGGATGGCTTTTTTGTTGAAGGCGATCATACCTATGTTACAAATGAGCTAGCAGAAAACTTTGATTTGCCTTCTGATACGATTTTGATTGTCTTTGATCAAGCAAAAGATCAAAAAATTGAAGATACTTTAAAAAAACTCGATCGTATAAATGAAATACATTCAATTCAATCGCCTTTAGAAGATTCCTCTTTACGTAAAGATGACATTGCCTATGCGATGGTTCATTTAAAAAATGATGTTGAGAATCTTCCGGAGATTGTCGAGGAATTCCGTTCATTAATTGAACGAGACGGCATTAGCATTACTGGAGGACCCGTTATTTCTGCTGACATTAATACAGCCAGCCAAAAAGATTTAGCGTCAGCTGAAGCCATTGGGTTACCAATTGCCATTGTTGTTCTTTTATTGGCTTTTGGTACAGTGATTGCTTCTATCCTACCCATTGTCATTGGTATTGTTACAGTCGTTACTGCCTTCGGAATAATGACATTACTTAGCGGCAGTGTGAATCTATCTATTTTCGTGTTAAATATTGTTCCAATGCTTGGGCTTGCTTTAAGTATTGATTTTGCCCTACTGTTTATCAATCGTTACCGAGAAGAGCGTGCACATACCTCTATTGGACAAGCTATTCAAACTGCTATACAGACAGCAGGACGTTCCATTATTTTCTCCGCAGTTTGTGTCATGATAGGTTTAGGCGCAATGATTGTTATTGATGTAGAGATTTTTCACAATATCGCTCTCGGGGGCACAATCGTCGTCCTATTAGCCGTTCTTTCTGGTCTAACATTACTCCCTGCCACAATGATGCTTTTAGGAGATAGACTTAATAAATGGCGTATATTGCGTGTTAAACCAGGTGGTGCGAACCGTTGGCGTGGCTTCGCTGGTTTTGTCATGAAACATCCAGTTGCGATTGTCATTTCAGCATTATTATTACTTGGTATTGGTATGCTCCCATTAAAGGACATCAAACTAGTGATTCCACAGGTTGACTCCTTACCAACCAAATATGATGCACGTTCAGCATATGACCAATTAGATAAAACATTTGGACTCGGTGAATCATCTACTTTATATTTGTTAGCTGAACGCAAAGAAGGTTGGGAAGATAGTGAGGCACGAGAGCTTATTTATACTATTCAAGAAAAGCTATTAAAGGATCCGTTAGTCTTAGAGGTCTCTACAATATATACAGCCGCGAATATTCAAACACCTGAAGAATTATCAGCATCTTTAGCTATTCCACAGGTCGCGGAACAATTAAAACCTGTTATTCATACCTTTTCAAAGGATACACAACTATTTATCCCAATTACCATTGATGCAGCAGGTTCTTCCACTACTGCTCAAACGTTTGCACGAACATGGATGGAAAAAGATTTAAATGTAAGTTTTGCTCTTGGGGGGCCAGCTAAATTTAACCAAGAGATTTTCGATGAAATTGCTAGTAAAATTGTTTTGGCTATCGCCATTATCATCGTCTCTACATTCTTTATTTTAATGCTTGCATTCCGCTCAGTCTTAATTCCATTAAAGGCGATTATCATGAACATTATTGGTCTTTCATCTGCATTCGGTATACTCGTTTATATTTTCCAATATGGACATTTTGGTATTGAGGCAGGCTCAATTGTCTTGATTATTCCTGTCATTGTTTTCTGTCTCGTGTTTGGTTTAAGTATGGACTACGAAGTCTTTTTAATTTCTCGTATCCAAGAGGAATATTTAAAAGGGGCAGATAATACACGTGCAACCATTGATGGGCTGACATCTACTAGCCGTATTATTACATCGGCAGCGCTTATCATGATTGTTATCACAGGAGCATTTGCTTTTACGGACGTCATGCCTGTAAAACAAATTGGTGTAGGGATAGCCATTGCTGTTGCTATTGATGCGACAATTATTCGTCTAATGCTTGTACCTAGTCTCATGAAACTATTTGGCGATTGGAACTGGTGGCTACCATTTTCAAAGAAAAGTAAATAAACGAATTAAAATCCGCCTCTCCATAAAAAGAGGCGGATTTTTCAATTAAGCATAGATACTGTTATACCATTCTTTTGCTGCATGTACTTCAGGAATAGTAAGCTGATGTCCAAAATCAAACCATTTTGTCGTAACCTTAGCACCTGCTGAAGTTAACAGTGTTTCTAAATCCTCAGATTCTTGTGCAGTACACATCTGATCATTCGTACCAGCACCGATAAATACAGGAATAGAAGAAAGTTGCGGTAATTCAATTCCACGTCTTGGTACCATTGGATGATGTAAAATAGCTCCCGCTAATGCATCATCATAATGGAATAGCAAGCTTGCCGCAATATTAGCACCATTTGAATAACCTATCGCTACAATTCGTTGCCGATCAAAGCCATATTGCTGTGCTGCCTCCTGTAAAAATTCATATAGCTCCTTTGTACGAAAAATTAAATCCTCTATATCAAAGACACCTTCTGCTAGTCGACGGAAAAATCGCGGCATTCCATGTTCAAGTACATTTCCACGTACACTTAAAATATTAGCTGTTTCATCTATCTCTTTTGCCAGCCCAATTAGACTTTCTTCATTACCTCCCGTGCCATGTAACAACAATAACGTCGGTTTTGTTTCATCTGTCCCTTTATAAAAAATGTGTTGCACTGACAATCACCTCTCAATTATCTTGAATTCGAGATAATTGTAGCCTGTGGCAAAATTAAATTCAAGCTTTTTGACTTATTAATTTCTCGATTCTCTCGATTTGGTTGTTCTTCGTGATTTTTATAAAAATTAGTAATGGTATAAACTGAAAATAAACATGCTGCAATCACCACAACAATAACAATTCCCACTAATTTTTTCCCGTTCATTGATATTTATCCCCCGTATTTTTATTTCTTTGTACGAAAGCCCTCTTCTAGTAAATATTCCTTTGCTGCATCATACGTACCAAATGCCTCTTCAAGATTTTCCCCATGATATACATTCCAAGAACGTTGCTCAAAAGCAAGTTGCAATTGAGCACCTTCTCGGCTATGCCAAATCTCTATAATCGGCTCCTGCTCTTCTACTTCTTCTGATAAGTACTGAATCGAATCTTCAATAATTTCACGAAGCTGTTGCTCATCAAAATCACGAATATTCACTAATCCTTTTTCGTTAGCCACATGCTCATAGCGTAATAAATCCCCAACAAAGACAAATCCATTGCCATTGGGATGTAGCTTTTCAACTACAACTGTCTTTTCATAAAGACTGTCCATATAGTGATAATTTAAGCGTTTTAATGAAATTTCCTTTCTTGTTAGTTCAGTAAACGATTCAATAACCGCTTGTTTTTGTTCAAATGTTAGCATATAAAAAATGCTCCTTTTCTTTACAATCTATCTTACAGTATAACGTATTTTTCGTTTTTTTATCGTGACGTTTCTAAATCATTTTTGCCAATAAAAATAGGACAAGCTTATACTAACAGCCTATCCTATAAAAAATATCATGTCTGATTAAATATTTTTTCGCGTGCAAATTTTATTACTTGTGCAACATATAGTTCTCGATAAGGAACAAATTGTGCGTTACTAACTGGTCGGACAATATTCATGCGTTGACCATCTGGAAAATATTCGTAGCCTTCAATATTTAACGTCGTTGTTTCGCCTAAGAAAAATGCCTCTGCTTCATCAAGTCTTGCTCTCACTACACCAGAGACTTCTTCATACTGTAATACAAAGGAATCCCAATCATGTTGGAAGGGATATATGTAGACATGGCAAAATTCATTGTCGATCATATTTTCAGAAACGATACTACAAGAGGTCATGCCCATTTTCACTACTTCATGGACATCTATATCGAGACCCAGTTCTTCTTTTACTTCACGAATACCTGACTCAACTGTTTCAATAGCTAATAGATGCCCTGCTGCTGTAATATCAAGCAACCCTGGGTAATCCTTTTTCTGCGAACTACGTACTTGAAAATAAATATAGTCTTCATTGACAAGCCAGCAATGAAATGTCTCATGCCAAAGCCCTTTTTCATGTACTTCTGCCCGTGTCGCTGTGCCAATTTGCTCATGCAGTTCGTTAAACACTTTTACAATTTCTTGTTCCATTTTTTCGGCTCCTATACTGACTTCGTCGCTTTTTTCTTAATCGCATTACGTTGATCATAAATATTAGATACGATAACCTTTAGTACCGCGTAAAATGGTACAGCAATAATAATACCAATAAAGCCTGCAATATTACCCGCTGCTAAAATAATTGTAATAACGGTTAATGGGTGAATATCGAGTGATTTCCCCATGACATTTGGTGTAATAAAGTTGCTATCTATTTGCTGTGCAACAAGGGTTACAACAGATACCCAAACAACTAGAATAGGATCTTGAATAACTGCCACAATCAATGCTGGAGCAAAGGCTATCCAAGGCCCAATGAATGGGATCATATTCATAAAGAACGCAAAGATCACTAACAGTAACGAATATTCTAATCCAATAATTAAATAACCGACATACATGATGAGTGCTAATAAAAAGCTAATCTGCAGTTGTCCCTGAATATAACTGCGTAATACATCATCAATTTCACTTAATGTCTTTTTTACCCATTGTTGACGCTCGCCACTGAAATATTTATAGATAGATGGGGCAAATTTTTCATGATCCTTTAGCATAAAAATAAAGAAGAATGGAATTAAAATAGCTAATAACGACACAGAAACAATGGATTGTAAAAAGGACACAAATCCCTTACTCGCTACTACTGCGATATCCTGTACAGAATTCGCCATTTTTTCAATAACATCATTTAATTGCTGTGGGAAATTATCTTTATTTTGCGTTACATAGTCTGTTAGTTGTTGGATGCTCGTACTAATACTCGTACTAATCATAGGGGCATTCTTCACTAATTTATTAACTTGCTCGGCAATCGGATTACCGATAATCCAGCCAAATATCCCCGCAATCGCTATTAACCCAAATACAATTGTCAATATACTTGCCCATCTAGGCATTCTCCGTTTTTCTAAAAATCTCTGAATCGGTTCAGTCACATAATATAGGACACCACCAAGTAATAAAGGCACAAAAATAGCTTTTAATATAATGACTAGTGGTGAAAAAATCCAATGAATCTCTATAAAATATTTAATGATTAGTAGTGTAAGTAATATCCCTACGCCTACTTGAAACCAAACTTTCCTCGTCACTTTCATTCACTTCCTTTTATCACAGTTACTGAAAATACTACTGATATATTAACCATTTCGCAAGTATCCTAGTATTTTTAGACAAAATAAAATTGTATGGAGATGATCAATTAAAAAATTCGCTCACTTCATGGAAGTGGAGCGAATTTATAGATTAATTAAAGTGAGGAGTCATCAACTGAATTTAAGTATGCCTCAATTTCCCCAATAACCGATTCAACACAGCCGTCCTCAAATGGCGAAATTAAGCCTGCCTCTTTTACTAGCTTTGTAAAGGACATAGATCCTCCTAAGCCGCATAAATGTATATAATCTTTCCAAGCAGCCTCAAATTCTTCACGTGAACGCTTCCAGAACTGGAAGGCGCAAATTTGGGCTAGCGTGTAATCAATATAATAAAACGGGCTCGCATAAATGTGACCCTGACGTTGCCAAACGCCCCCTGCTGCAAGATAGCTATTATCGTCATAGTTACGGTGTGGTAAATATGTTTCCTCTATTTTCTTCCATGCTGCCTTACGTTCAGCTGGTGTCATTGTAGGATTTTCATAAATAACATGTTGGAACTCATCTACTGCAACACCATATGGTAAGAATAGAAGACCGCTACTTAAATGTGTAAATTTATATTTCTCTGTATCTTCTTTAAAGAATAGTTCCATCCATGGCCACGTGAAAAACTCCATACTCATTGAGTGAATTTCACAAGATTCGTAGGTTGGCCACAAATATTCTGGTATGCCAATATTACGACTTGAATACACTTGGAAGGCATGTCCAGCCTCATGTGTTAACACATCAATGTCACCTGACGTTCCGTTAAAGTTCGAGAAAATAAATGGGGAATGATAGTTTTCAATAAATGTACAATAACCACCACTCTCTTTACCTTTCTTCGCTACAAGGTCCATTAATTCATGCTCAATCATGAAGTTGAAGAATTCTCCTGTTTCTGGTGATAACTCCTCATACATTTTCTTACCATTTGCTACGATCCACTCTGGATTACCCTTCGGTGTAGCATTGCCTGATAAGAAGTTTAATGCTTCATCATAGAATTTAAAATCTTCAATACCAATACGCTTTGCCTGGCGCTCATATAGCTTCGTTGCAACAGGTACGATTAAATCTCGAACCTGATCACGGAATTTTTTTACCATTTCAGCATTATAATCGATACGATTCATGCGAATATAACCTAGCTCTACATAGTTTTTGTAGCCTAGTTTAACAGCAATTTCATGACGCACCTTTACAAGCTCATCATATAAACGATCAAATTCTTCCTCATGTTCAGCAAAGAAGCCAAAACGAGCATCTGTCGCAGCCTTACGTGTTTCTCGTTCAGTTGATTCCGAAAATGGGCCAAGCTGAGCAAGTGTTAATGTCTCTCCATTAAATTCGATTTGTGCGGAAGCAACAAGCTTATTATATTCAGAAACAAGCTTATTTTCTTTTTGCATTAAATCAATCACTTCTGGGGAGAACCCTTTAATTTGATAGGTTGCTAGATCGAATAATTGCTGACCCCATTTTTCTTCTAATTGCTGACGGAACGGTGAAGCAATTAATGCTTTATAGTATTCTGTAGTTACTTCCTCTAGCTCTGGACCAACTTCATCGAAATAATCACGTTCTGCTTGATAAAATTCATCATTTGTATCAATAGAAGCACGAATATATACTAAGTTAGCCATTGTAGCAAAGTCATTACTAATTGTATTTAACTGTTCAATGATGCCACTTTGCTCGTCCATAGATTGTGCATTTTTAAATTGTTCGATGAGAGCTAATTGTTGCTCTTTCATAACTGCCACATTTGGACGGTTGTATTCATAGTCTTTAAACGTTTTCATTGAAGTCCCCTCTTTCTGGCCTATCCCCGTAATATTTCTATTATATGCCAAATGAAACCTATTAAGAAACAATTATCTACACTGAGCAATAGTTTTTTTACGAGGAAGCACTAGATAATTTTTCAACGAAGGACATAATTATTTAATAGCCTATAATATATGTTTTTAATAATGCGGCTCTTTCTCTTATTCTTAGTTTAGCTTCTACTGACTTAGGTGTTTTGGCCGCTACGACATCCACTTCAAAATTTAATGCTTCAGCTAGATATTTGGCACGTTTCAAATGAAAGTCATTAGAAACGATGGTGATTTTCTTTGTCTCTTTTGGTAATAGTTCTTTAGAAAATACTAAATTTTCATAAGTCGATGTAGATTGATCCTCTATGATAATTCTTGAAGCCTCAATACCTTTCTGTTCCAGATAATCTTTCATGACAGATGCCTCTGTTCGATCTTCATCAGGTCCTTGCCCACCTGACACAATAACCTTAACATGCGGATAGTTTGTTAAGTATTGTACCGCCACCTCTAATCTACTTTTTAACGACAGCGATGGTACACCACCAGGCTTTACTTTTGCTCCAAGTATAATCATATAATCGGCAGAGCCATTGGCATTTGGTTCAACTCCCTGCTCGATTTCTTTTCCCAACCAGATATAAAGAACAATGCCCATACCTACTAGAAGAATACATATACTTATCACCCATTTTTTCACAAATCACCCCTCCTTTACCTTTTATTAACGTGGATAAAGTAAAAAGGATGCTTGGTCAACAAGCATCCTGAAACATCATCTCAATATAAAGCGTTTAATGGACTCCTGTAATGCAGATATTTCATCAGTTAGATCATTAGATGATTCACTAACAAGCTGGATTGCTCGTTGTTGCTCATCTACAGACGCAGTGACCTCTTCAGATGCAGCAGCATTCTTTTCACTAATCAAGGCTATGCTTTCGATCGATTGCATCATATCATTCTTAGAGTTATTTAAATATTCTACACCCTCTGTCATATCTCCTATGAAGGCTATTATCTTTTCAACAGCCAATTTAATTTCTTTAAAGGACGTCTCTGTTACTATGACAGAGTCATTTTGCTGACGCACAATCACATGTGTCTTCTGCATCTCATTGTTGACTAAGTTTGTTTCACTTTCAATACCCTTTAACGTCGTGCGTACAAGCTCAGTCGCTACAGCTGTTTGATCAGCAAGCTTTCGTACTTCCTCTGCAACAACTGCAAATCCTTTGCCCTGTTCTCCAGCTCTAGCTGCTTCTATTGAAGCATTAAGAGCAAGTAGGTTCGTTTGATCTGAAATTTCGGTTATCGTCCCTACAATACCTTCAATTTCACGCACCTTGACAATTAGACTACTAAAAACAGACTGCATGTTCTGAATCAACGTTGAAGACTCATTGGATTTTACTTTCAAGCTATCTATATTAACAAGACCTTCTTCATTTGATTCCTTCATATGCTGGGATGCATCGAGCATTAATTCATTTTTTTCATGTAATCCTTCTATTAGACGCGCAAATTCTATAGCTGTTCGATTTGTATCTTCCGCATCAGATGCTTGCTGGACTGCGCCTTCCGATACTTCATTAATGGCTTTAACAATCTCATCTCCATACGCATTTGTTTCTTCAGCTACTGCTGATAGGTTCGCTGATGTTGATTGAATTTCTACTATCGCTTCCTCTACATCCGAAATAAGCGTTTTGAGCTGATCAACCATTTCATTAAAGCCTGCATTTAACTGTCCAATTTCATCTGAACGCTTTAAATGTTCAATGTCTACAGTTAAATTCCCCTTAGCTACTTCGAGCACACGCTTCGATAATTTTTGTACGGGCAATGCCAGATGTCTAGATACTAAAATAACAACAATGGTCCCTATAATAATGGCACCAATTAATGTTACAGCAATCACTATCAGTAAGGAATGTGCCCCTTGGTTAAAGTCTTGCATATACGTACCAGATGCAATAATCCATCCCCAATACGGATCTTTCTCAGAATAGATAATTTTATCAGCTAAAACATCCTGACCTGGAAGTTCAAACTCATATTCTGTAAAGCCACCACCATCAAGTGCCTTTTCTGTTACTTCTCGAATAAAATAATTACCACTACTATCTTGGTCATTCCATAGATTGTCTCCTTCTCTAGTAGGGTGTGTTGTTAAAGTACCCTTATCATCTAGCACATAAATATAGCCATATTCACCTAAATTACCAGGATAGTTAATTGGTCGCTTCCCTTCACTATCTTTAGGACCAAGTAAAGCTTCTCGTACTCGCTCTTGTGCTACTTCTAAAGGAATATCGCCCTTTTCAACACTCTCATTTGCGAGTTCAATCAATTGCAAAGCCGATTCAACACTATTGTATAGTACTTGCTCTCCAATCTCCTCCATTCCATTTTTCGCCTTACCGTAACTAACCATTCCAATAATCAAACTTGGAATAGTCAATAGTGCTAATGAAATAATAATTAGTTTCCCCTGTATCGAACGTAAAAATCTCATACTTTAGACCCCCCTATTTTCTTCGTTCAAATATATTAATTTATATTATGTTATGGTTTGATAGTTTTCACAATGGGTAAACGACAAATTATTTTCTAATTTCCCTTAATCTGGTTTAATTATACATTTAATATGCAAAATGACACATTGATGGTAGTACTGTTTAATTTATGTAATAAAATAAAAAACTATTTTTCTACAAGATCTACGCTCATAGAAAAATAGTTCAAATTAATCAATAGCTTGTATTTAAGAGCTCTTCAGTGCAGACATCCAAGCCTTTTTTATTTGCCTTATAACTTGTCCTTTTAAAAAAATCGAATTGTGCCCTATTTCAATAATAAAACTAAGATATGATACTTATCCAAATAACTAATCCGACTAAAGTAGCGAACAATGTTGGAATTGTAAGAATAATGCCGATTTTAAAATACTGCCCCCAGCTAATTTTAATGCCCTTTTGAGCCAATATATGAAGCCATAATAATGTCGCGAGTGAGCCAATCGGTGTCATTTTTGGTCCTAAATTGGTGCCAATGACATTTGCATAAATTAGACCTTCTTTCATCATACCTGTTGCGCTTGTTTCGGAAATAGCTAAAGCATCAATCATGACAGTGGGTAAATTGTTCATAACCGCTGATAAAATGGCTGCTACAAATCCCATAGTGATAGTGGCTACTATAAAGCCTTGCTGCACAGCTTGGTCTAGCAAACTTGCCAATAACCCCGTCATACCTACATTTTTCAAGCCATAGACAACCACATACATACCAATTGAGAAGAACACAATATTCCACGGGGCCCCTTTTATAACTCTCTTTGTATCAACAAACGTACTGCGTTGTGCTAAACATAAGAAAATTGCCGCAACACCGCATAAAATAAAGGATACAGGGATGTGCAAAACTTCACCAATCACGAACCCCACTAATAGAATAACAATCACATACCAAGCTATTGCAAATAGTTTCGGGTCTCGAATTGCCTGCTTAGGATGCTCAACTGCCTCCAGAGAATAATCTTGTGGAATGGATCGACGAAAAACAATGTACAGGACTACTATACTTGCTATTAAAGAAAAGAAGTTAGGTACAACCATATGAATAGCATAATCTATAAAGCCGATCTCAAAGAAATCAGCTGATACGATATTTGTTAAATTACTAATAACAAAGGGTAAAGATGTGGTATCTGCAATAAAACCACTTGCAATGATAAATGGAAAAATCATTTTTTCCGTTAAGTTCAGCTTTCTCACCATTGCTAAAACAATGGGCGTTAATATTAAAGCGGCACCATCATTAGCAAATAAAGCCGATACAATAGCTCCTAAACAGGCAATATAAACGAATAAACGAATCCCGCTCCCCTTAGCAAGCCGTGCCATATGCAGAGCTGCCCATTCGAAAAAACCAATTTCATCTAATATAAGCGAAATTAAAATAATACCGATAAATGAAAGCGTGGCATTCCAAACAATCCCAGTTACCTCTAATACATCTTGCCAGGTGACTACGCCAATTAATAGCGCAATAGCTGCTCCTATACAGGCTGACCAGCCAATTGATAGTTTACGCGGCTGTACAATAACGAAAAATAATGTAACTAAAAATAAAATAATCGCTAAAGTAGTCTGCATATTTTCCTCCCTAATTAAAAACCAGTAGCCTTATAGCTACTGGTTTACTCATTTAGATTAGCGGTTTATTCACCTAAATCTGCATTGTGGAAGACGTTTTGTACATCTTCTAAATCTTCTAAAGCATCTATTAGTTTTTCAAACTTCACTACATCGTCACCAGTTAATGTTACTTCAGTTTGAGGTAGCATAGATAGTTCTGCTACTGTGAACTCTTCAACACCTGCAGCCTTTAATGCTTCTTGTGTAGCAAAGAATTGATCTGGCTCTGCATAAATAATAACTGCTTCATCTTCTTCTAGAATATCACGAGCATCAATATCTGCTTCCATTAAAATTTCTAGTACTTCATCAGCAGTTTTGCCCTCTAAACCAATTACTGCTGTTGAATCGAACATATAAGCTACAGAACCACTGACACCCATATTCCCATTATTTTTACCAAATGCTGCACGAACATCAGATGCTGTACGATTCACATTGTTTGTTAAAGCATCCACGATAATCATTGTGCCTGCTGGTCCAAAGCCTTCATAACGTAATTCGTCAAAGCTTTCATCACCGCCACCTTTTGCTTTATCGATGGCTTTTTCTATAATATGTTTTGGAACACTATATGTTTTAGCACGTTCAAGAACTACCTTAAGTGCACGGTTTGACTCTGGATCTGGTTCGCCTGATTTAGCTGCCACATAAATTTCTCGACCAAATTTGGCATAGACACGGCTTGTGCTTTGATCTTTAGACGCTTTCTTTTCTTTAATGTTATTCCACTTACGACCCATTGTTTCCACTCTCTTTCAAAAGATAATTTTATAAAAATAATAGATACACATTTGCATATCTGAAAATGGTAATTAAATACTTATCGTATCTTTACTCTGCAAATAATAACACAATGATGCTTACAAAGCTAGATATACCAATGTTTAAGCGAACTTTTTCTAAAGCAATAACTGTTAAAATTTGCGCTATTTAGTATCGCCTTACAACAACTCTTGTTTTATTTTTACGAGTAACGCCTGACATCCCTCACGTACTAAATCGTAGGTTTCTTGAAAATCTCCCGTATAGTAAGGATCAGGGACGTCCTTATGATGCTCTGTTAAATCTAAAAAACGAAATATCTTTGGTGAATGGGGATCACCTAACATCGTACGGATATTGCGAATATTACTTTCATCCATACCTATAATGTAAGCAAATTTTTCAACATCAGCTTGTTGCAATTGTCGACCACGCATTCCTGTAGTAGAAATGCCATACTCTTTAAGCTTATCTTGTGTACCACGATGAGGGGGCTCACCAACATGCCACGAACTCGTAGCAGCAGAATCCACTTCAATTTTATCATTCAAATGCTCTTTCTCTATTAAATCACGCATGACAGCTTCTGCCATTGGAGAGCGACAAATATTGCCTAAGCACACGAAAAGTACTCGAATCATTCTACTATCCTCCCACAATAAAACACTCAAAATCAAGTTGATTCTGAGTGCCACTTTATTTTATTTGACTGCAATTCGTTTCTGTAATTCTTCTGTTAAAGCAATCAGTTCATGTTCAAGGTGTTGTGTAAATTGTTCACGACCTTCTTTACCTTTACCTGTTACATAAAACGGCTCACCATAAATTAAATAGCCTTTGCCACGCTTCATTACATCTCCAGCATTGCGTGCACCAACATAAGCAGCAGGAACAATTTGCACCTTTGCCAGCTGTGCAATTGTAATCGCTCCTTGTTTTAAATCAGAGCCTTCTGCATTTCGAGTTCCAGATGGGAAAATCCCCACGATTTTGCCTTCCTTCAATAACTGTGAAGGAATTTTAATCACGCTTGGACCAGGATTATCACGGTCTACCGGAAAGGCATTTAAACGCTCAATAAGCCATCCAAGGCCTTTCATTTCAAATAATTGCTTCTTTGCCATAAAATGAATTTCCCGTGGATACATGGCTACACCAAGGTTTAAAATATCAACATAGCCTGTATGTGTACAAGCTATAATAAACCCACCGTCTTTTGGTAAGTTTTCTTCTCCATATACACGAGCCTTTGAGCCCATTAATTTCAATATTACTTTGACAACATTTGCTGCTAATTTATACACTGTTACATTCCTACCTTATTCAATAGTTATTCCCATTGTAATCGAAAAGACCAGTATACTGCAATTGCCTGCGACCATCTAAACCTTCCCCACTAGTAGATCTACATCGATTGTAATTGCATTTAATATGAGGTCTTTATCCTCTTTTTTATGCCAGCCCATTGGTGTCATTTCTAATAACGCGGGCACAAGATTCTCATCAAGTGGTAGAGTATAGGTAACACGTTCTTTGGTAACCTCATGAAAGCTATCTTGAAAACGTGCAACAATCTGCTCGTTAGAATAGGTTTCTTTGCTTGAATCTGCATATAATTGAGCACGCAGTTCCTGTAAGTATCCGCTTTGTGGCACAACCTTTACAATACAGCCATCAGGCGCAAGAAGCCGTTTAAACTCCTCATAATTGGCAGGTGATAAAATATTTAAAATTGCATCAAAGCTTGCTTTCGCAAACGGGCTTTTCGCCAAATCACCTACACACCAAATTTGTTGTGGATAATGACGAGCTGCAGCCATTATGCCTTCTTTTGCTATATCAATTCCTATACCTATTCCATACTTTTTGGCCTTCATAATTCGAGCTAAATGTGATCCTTCTCCACATCCAGTATCAAGCACTGTTTTTGCAGGCGCTACAATCTCACTGATTTTAGCTTCCACTACATCATAGATTCCGCTATCAATTACAGCCTTGCGGGATTCAAAAAGACTCTTACTATATTTAGAGGAGACGCTATTCGTTAGCATATTGACATAGCCTTGCTTGGCAATATCAAATGAATGGTTGGCAGAACAAACCAACCTCCCTTGCTCATAAACATACATCGATTGCTGACAAACCGGACAAGCAAAAAGATTAATCTGTTGATCCATTAATGCTGCCCCTATTGCACGTTTAGATAATGCACCCATTGCTATGCCTCCTTCTGTTCGTTAGGTGAAACGAGGGCAAATCGCTCCCATTTACGGCTCTTCCATCTAAAGTATACGATAATTGCCCGCAACCATTCATCTGCTGAAATGGCTAGCCAAATTCCAATCAAGCCCCAATCCAGTACAAAGACAAATAAATAACCCAATGGAAGACTCATGCAAACCATTGACAGAAATCCGATTTTCACAGGGAACCTCGCATCCCCTGAAGCACGTAACGAGTTAATGACAACAATATTCATCGTGCGGCCCGTCTCAAGTAAAATACTTAAAGCTAACACGGATGCTCCAATTGCTATAACGTTAGGGTTATCTGTAAAAACATGCATTAGCTGCTTGCGGAAAATCGTGACAAAAGCGACCATTATAATCGTAAAAACAAATGCCGCACGTACGCTAGTCCAAAGCTGATGATAAGCATCGTCCTTTTTCCCTGCACCTACATGACGACCAATAATGATTGCTGTTCCTGTACCAATAGCAATCGCAAATAAATAGGTAAACATTGAAATATTCATGGCGTATTGTCGTGCCGCTAATGTTTCTGCTCCTAAATATGTTGCATAATACAAGAAGATGATTTGACAAAACTGATAAAGAACCTGCTCAAATGCAGACGGTAGGCCAATGTTCAATATTTTTTTTACATATTCCTTAGAATACTCGAAATAATATTGAATCTTTATACGCACTTCCATGACCTGATATAACAACCAGAAAAATACGAGTACCGCTAAACCTCGACTAATAACAGAAGAAATAGCTGCACCTTTAACACCAAGCTCTGGAAAACCTAAATTCCCAAAAATAAGACCATAATTTAAAACCACGTGCAATATATTCATACCAAGTGATACGTACATTGTTTGCTTCGTCCAACCATGTACGCGGATAATTGCAGCTAAAGCATTGATAATAGCCTGAAGGAAAATAAAACTCCCGATGATTGCTAAATAGCTTTGCGCATAGTGGAGTACTTCTCCCTGTAAATTCATCATTGTCATTAAATGATCAGCAAAGAAGAAAAATAGAATACTCATCAAAAGCCCAACGGCCAAATTCATTGTAACAGCTAAAGCTGATATTTTTGCTGCTTCGAAGAACCGTCTTGAACCTAAGTATTGGGAAACTACAATGGATGCACCATTACCAACCACTTCAAGAATCAAGATAGCTATATGGATATATTGATTGGCTGCACCTACTCCTGATACAGCATTATCTGATAAAGCACTGAGCATAAAAGTATCAGCTAGTCCCATTAACATAAATAAAAATACTTCTAAGAAGATAGGCCACGTTAAATGGAATAGACTTAACTTATTTGTCTCTTTAATTGTGTCTGCCAATACTTTCACTTCTCCTATCTTTTTCTTGAAAATCTATTGTATCTTATCACAAATTTTCAGACTGTAAAGAGGTTTATGATAAGACAGCGCTTCCACACAAAAAATCCCCTTCACATAGCTTTGTGAAAGGGCTTTTCCTTACGTCAAACAGTAAGACTGTAATTGCTTACGTTTTTCAGCTGTTAGTCCAAATTCCTGTTCCATAAAGGCAGTCTTTGAGCCATAGAGATCATCCATAGCATCCAATGCTGCTTGTAAATAATCTTCACGAGCAGACATCAATGCATAAAATTGCTGTAATTCTTGTTCATTATACTGATGCTGAATAGCTTGAGCCATTTTTTCCACCATGGGTTGTAAGTGTATATTAGTGTCTAGGTAGTCTTCCATGATTGTTTCCTCTGGTACATCTAAAGCTAGTAAAATCAGGGCGCCTCCTATACCTGTTCTATCTTTTCCAACTGCACAATGGTGAACAAGACCTAAATTATCAGGATTTTGAATGGTTTTTATTAGCTCCTTAAATGAGGGATTATTA
>NZ_DAMDAY010000019.1:0-44094 GCF_032093475.1 Lysinibacillus sp.
TTTATGTTTTGTTAATATATCAATTCCCTCAGTGGTAATCACTGCACTGCCTTCGATAAGTGACGCTAAATCATGAATAGAGAGAGCACCTTGCGTTTCTCTCGCAGAGCCAAATATATCACATAAATAGGCTGTATCTGCAAGGCTCAAACTATCCGCAAAATCTTGTAAAAAAGCTTGTGTACGTGTAAATGTATGTGGTTGGAAAATTGCAACTAGCTCACGATCTGGGAACTTTTGTCGTGCTGATTGAATTGTAGCACGAATTTCCGTAGGATGGTGTGCATAATCGTCTATTAGAACATTATCCCCTATATCCGTTTCAGTAAAACGTCTCTTTACACCTTTATAAGTGTGTAAGCGCTCCTGGATTATATCAGGTGAGATGCCTTCATATTCACATAGCGTAATCACCGCTAGTGTATTTAAAACAGCATGATCTCCAAATAATGGGATAAAGAAAGTGCTATAAAATTCATTACGTACAAAAACATCAAATTTTGTACCTTCAGTTGTTTTTTCAACATTACGAGCTTCGAAATCATTTTCTGCACCGAATCCATAATAAACGACTGGCACTTTTGCTTGAATACGCTGAAGCTGTTCATCGTCACCACATGCTATGATCGCTTTTTTCACTTGTAAAGCTAATGATTGAAATGCAGAATAAACATCTTCTATATTAGCGAAGTAGTCTGGATGATCGAAGTCGATATTAGTCATCACAGCATAATCAGGATTATATGCTAAGAAGTGACGACGGTATTCACATGCTTCCATAACAAAAAAATCAGCATTTTTTTGACCTGCACCAGTACCATCACCAATTAAATAAGATGTTGGCTTATAACCACCTACTACATGTGCCATTAAACCAGTTGTAGATGTTTTACCATGTGCACCAGTGATAGCAATCGAAATGTAGTTACCAATATATTCACCTAAAAATTTATGGTAACGGATGATTTCTACACCGATTTCTCTGGCACGCACTAATTCAGGATGATCGTCAGGAAAAGCATTACCTGCAATCACTGTCATGCCTTCTTTAATATTATCAGCATTAAATGTAAAAATTGGAATATTACGTTCACGTAACGGCTGCTCCGTGAAGAAATATTTATCGACATCTGAGCCCTGTACTTGTTCACCAGCATCAAATAAGATTTGTGCAAGCGAACTCATGCCAGAACCTTTAATGCCTGTGAAATGAAAAACTGTCATTAATTAAACCCCCCGGGAATTTCAATATCCCATCTATCATCTATTAGGTGTATCGTATTATTTTACGAATGGTTAGGTATTAATACCTTCACAAGTGTTAAAAAATACGTACTATTCAACACATCTTGTCTATTATAGCACTTTTTATGCATAAGGATAGATGTGTAACTTTTCTAAAAAAACTAATTTCGACGTAAATTAGATAATCTAGACGAAAACAATGCAATTCTTATTCAAACATAGTAATTAAATCTTCTTCAGTAATGTAACTTTCACGTGGCTTACTGCCTCTAGCCTCCGACACAAAGCCATGTGATTCTAACATATCAATTAAACGAGCCGCACGATTATAGCCAATATGATACTTTCGTTGAATCAATGAGGTTGATGCGCCACCTTGCTCGTAGACAAAACGACAAACATCTTCAAACAGATCATCCTGTTCTGCGGACACCTCAGTTTTCTTTAATAACTCCTCTTGATCGAAAATGTAATCAGGCTCTCCTTGCTCACGAACATGCTCAATAATCGCTTCAATTTCATCATCTGTGACAAATGTGCCCTGTAACCGCACTGGCGCAGACATACCATTACCTAAATATAGCATATCGCCTCGCCCAAGTAATCTTTCTGCTCCCTGCCCATCCAAAATTGTACGAGAATCAATTTGTGAGGAAACGGCAAAGGCAATACGTGTTGGAATATTAGATTTAATTAACCCTGTAATAACATCAACAGAAGGTCTTTGCGTTGCAACAATTAAATGAATACCACATGCACGTGCCTTTTGAGCAATTCTACAAATAGCCTCCTCTACATCAGCTGGAGACATCATCATTAAATCAGCTAACTCATCAATAACAATTAAAATATATGGAAGCTTTAGGCTATGCTCGTTATTTTTATCAGCTATTGCATTGTAACGTGTAATATCACGTGCACCTGCATGAGCAAATAGCTGATAACGACGCTCCATCTCCTCCACTGCCCATTTTAGCGCAGCGGTCGCTGCCTTCACATCAGTAATGACAGGGCTAACTAAATGTGGAATATGATTAAATGGTGCCAGCTCTACCATTTTCGGATCAATTAGCATAAGCTTTAACTCATGTGGTGCAGCTTTATATAATAAACTAACCAAAATGGAATTAATACAAACGGATTTACCTGAACCCGTTGCACCAGCAATTAAGCCATGAGGCATTTTACGTAAATCTAGTGTGACTGGCTTTCCTGTTAAATCTAGACCTAACGCTGCTTCTAACGGTGAATCGGATTCAACGAAGGATGGACTATTGGTTACCTCTGATAATCGAACGGCTCGAGATACACGGTTTGGAATCTCAATACCAATCGAACTTTTTCCAGGGATTGGTGCTTGAATACGAATATCTTTTGCTGCTAAGGCTAGCTTTAAATCATCTGCTAAGTTGCGGATTTTACTAACCTTTGTACCATGGCTCACCGTTATTTCAAATTGAGTAACAGCTGGACCCTGCATAATCGATTCTATTTGCGCTGAAACTTGGAAATATGAAAGTGCCTCAACCAATGTATCCCCCTGCTGCTCCATCCAATCCGTATCCTGTGTTTTTTCCTCTGGCGGCTCTAAATATTCATCCGTAGGCTTTTGATAAACGTGAACAGGCTTTGCAGGTTTTTCAGTTTCTTGTACTACTTCCACTTCAACCATTTGTGCTTCTGGTGTTTCTTCCACTGCTTCTACTTCTAATTCATGTGCTTCTGGTGCTTCTTCTACTTCTAATACTAGAGCTTTTTCCTGCTTATCAACAGATTCTACTTGAGGATACTCTACAGTTTCTGAAATTACCTCAGTATCGGTAGTAGACTCTGTTTCTGGTTCAAGCTCAGAAGTTGCAGAAATTTCATCCATAGCGGCTTTTTCAATAGCAGTGCTATCTTGCGTTAATCCGCTTACCATTGTCGTGACAGGAGCCATTGTAATGACAGCTACGTTGTCTTCAGAACGGTATTGAGGAGTACCTTGCGTTTCGCTCTTTGCATATGAGTGAGATGGCACATCGTCTTGCATTGACCTATTCTCTGTCATGAGCTGATTAACATCCTCTTCGAATTGCTTTTCAAATGTATGATGCTTCTCGATGGCTACAACGCTGTCTGAGGATGGTGCCTCTTTCTCTTCAAGCTCCACATCCACTTGCTCATTTTCCACTACTTTCTGAATACTTTCGTCAGTAATGGGTTTTACCATTTTCAATTGCTGCTGGATTCTCCATTTTTCTTTATCCGTTTTTAACATGAGTACATTAAAAGGAATACGGCTTTTTTCTTCCTTTGTCTCAATAGATTGGTTATCAACAAGCAATTGTTCATCCTGCGAAGGCTGTACAACCGTTACCTCTCCTATATGGATTGTAGAATTTTCGATTTGAACTTGTTCAACAATCATTTCTTTGACATGAATTTCAGATTGGTCTGCCGATAGTTGTTGAACGGCTTGATCTTGCACATCTGTCTCTCTCACTTGATCTTCAAAAGACATGGCAAAAGATGATGTTTGAGGCACAGTTGCATTGGGTGATATACTTTCCTGCTCAGTGTTGGCCTCATCCACTACTTCATCGTCAAAACTTATTGGCTCAATTGCAGTAGGTAACTCCTTATGGTCAAACATTTCACGCTGCTCCGCTACAACGGTTTGATTTGTGTTAGCCGGCTCTTTTTCTTCTAGTATATTTTCATTAGCCTCATTTGTTGTCGTTTCTTTTAAAGCCTTCGTAACAGCTGGCATTTCGTCTACAGCTTTCGCCTCTTGCTTCTCGTAGTCTTCTTTTCTTTTATCTAATAATTCTTTAATTGGACTTGGTTTTGCAAATCCATAGACTGGTGAAGGCACATCTGTTGGCACAAAGCGTTTACGGTTCTCAGGCAAACTACTCTCTACTATTTTTTGTTCTTTCCACTGATTGTTTTCTTTCAGTGGTGTTACTGGAGCGGGTTTAACATTCACTGCCTCTTGCTGAGCATCTCGAAATACTAAGCCTGCCCTTGATCGTTTCTCCTGTTCTACAGGCTGACTTTTCATCGTTGTTTTTCTGCCCGTACGTTTTGAGCGATTAGCTAATAAATCTCGAATCCCAGAGACCTCTACATCGTAAACACGGGAATCAACTATATGATTGTTTAAATGCTTAGGCAACGATAAATCTCCAATTTCTCTATCATCCTCGTAATCAAACATTTCTTTTTGTGGCGTGTAGGATATTTCTCTCTCATTATCGTCAATCAATGGGAAACGGAAAGTCTTTTGCTTCGCCATCTGTTCTTCGTGATGGGTATGTAATTGTTCTTGCTCTTCTCCGTAATCCTCATAATATTCATATTCGTATTCTTCGTCTTCTTTATTTATAAATTTACTAATTTGTTTTTTAAACCAGTTCACTTCGTTTCACTCATTTCTCTTACACTTCATTTATAGCATTGTCTAGTTTCTTACAATCAATAGCTCAATGTCTACATCAAAAAGCATACCATAAAAATGGTCTTGAAACTTGCATTTAGAGGCTCATTCTCAACAAAAAAATCGTTATGCTACTAGCATATTAGTAACATAACGATTTAGGGCATTTCACCTTGATGGAAGGAATAATATCACGATAAGACTTTTAAATTTTAGGTAATTCTTTTTGACATCAAGGGATTTTTATTTAGTTGGTGCTTCAAAAGCACTACCAACAATAGCATCCTCAGGTAATACTAAAATTCCTTTTTCAGAAGGAGCGTTAGGAATAGCTAATTCACGCGCTGAACATAGCATGCCAAAAGACTCCACACCACGTAAATTACCTTCTTTAATAAGCATACCTGAAGGCATTACTGCGCCAATTTTCGCAACAACTACCTTTTGACCAGCTTCTACATTAGGAGCTCCACAAACAATTTGTAATGTCTCTTCTCCTACATTCACAGTACAGATACTTAATTTATCAGCATTAGGATGCTTGTCTTTTGTTTCCACATAACCAACAACAAATTTTGGAGAAAAATCAACATCCAGGTTGATATCAGCGCCATTTTTTTCGATTGCTGCTTCTAGTTGCTCTACTAATTCAGGTGTCACTTCCACTAAGCCTTTGGCGTCTGTTTGGACGTAGTGGCTTGCATTAAATAAGTTAAACGCTTTAATTTCACCTGTTTGCGCTTCTTTTAAAATAGCTATATCTCCAGCGCGCTCTACTACTGTTTTCACAATAGATTCCGTTGCCAGTTGAACTAGTAAGACATCTCCTACATGTTCTTTGTTGTAAAATACATTCATTGTTATTCTTGCTCCTTTTTCACTCTGTTTTTTGCTAAAATAAAGATTGGTTCTAGTTCCCCATCTTCATAAATAAAAGATAATGACGTGATCGGTACTGTACCGACAGCAAAGAAATGCATGGTCATCTGTGCTAATACATCATACCCTGTTTCATTGCGAATATCACCTATAATTAACACATCTTGGTGTGGCACTGACAATGTCATATCGCCTTCCACCTGTGCACGCATTTCTTTTAAAAAACTCTCATTTAAAATGCGGCTTGCATCATAGCCATCATTCACATTGATAAAGTAGAAAATATTACCTGCTACCTCATCTTTTTTATACGTAGTTGGTAATTGCTTCACTGAGAAACGTGCCATTTCCCGAATTTGCTCCACAGTTAATTGTAATGCTTCCAGCATGGATTCATCAATAAAACGGTAGGTTTTTCCTAAATCAAGCGCATAAAAAATGCGTGTTTCAGCTGTATGCTCTGTTGTAATAAATGCATGGCCTTCTTTTGAAGCTTGAGGATAAGAAGTGGCACGAATAACGGGATAAATATGTGTAGTCGTTTGAAAGCCCTGTTCTTTTTCTTGCTCCATTGCATTAAAAGTTTGCTCAATTGTATATACAACTTCCTTAATCGCCGCTTCTTGTTTATCGTTATATTTTGCTAAAATCCCAGGTAAAGAAAGCTCCATCCCTTTGTCAATCGTCTTATGATTCAATCGTAATTTATCGTACTTTTTATCAAAATGAAATTCATATTTTTCTTCATTTAATTGTTCTTTTAACAGCTCTACCAGTT
Source organism: Lysinibacillus sp. (assembly GCF_032093475.1). Taxonomy (NCBI): domain Bacteria; kingdom Bacillati; phylum Bacillota; class Bacilli; order Caryophanales; family Bacillaceae; genus Lysinibacillus; species Lysinibacillus sp. Next base: position 6,324 of record NZ_DAMDAY010000019.1, read on the forward strand.
GTTCTGACTTCAATTGCTTCATCCTTTTCACATCCTATGTTCAAAATGAAACGGCTCACATGTTTGTGAACCGTCTGTTCAATCTAATTTATTTACTTCATCTTAACTGAATGAACAATTTTCGTCATCTCACGCAAATTATTTTCAATATGTTTCGCTTGAGAAATCGTTGTCATCTTCACGCCACCACTACTAACGATGAGCTCCATCTCATTTTCATCATCGGTTTTTAGGACTGCTGTAAAGCCAAAACGACCGTCCTTATCATAAGTCGACTCTTCAATAATTTTGTCAGTTTCATTTTCTTTTAAAAGATTGTAATACAGTTTACTATCTTGTGCTTCACGATTATTTATAAAAAGAATATAGCTTTCTTTTCCTTTTGAAATCACAATATTATACTCATCTGAACTGTCTTCAACTTTAAAGTTTGAGGGTAAATATAATTTAATATCTCCAATTTTCTCCGTATGTTCTTCTGGCTCTTCGGCAAAAACCGTCTCCGTTATTTGAAGCCCATTAGCAATTTGCTCATCGATCGACTGATTGCAACCAGCAAGCACCAGAAGTAAAAGCATCAGGCCAATAGTTCTTAGCCATTTAACCGACATGTCTCTCTTCCTTTCACTACGAACTTTTTTCTATTTTAAAAAAATTATTTAGAAGATGCAACCTTACAACACGCTGTTCACTAATCCCAATTAACTATTTTTGTGAAAATGTGAACAAATATTGTCCAACCAAAAGTGATACAATATGCTCAAACATCATTTGTCTACTCACTAAACCTTGCGTAAAAATACCTACAGCTCCCGCACCCTGTCGAATATCTCGACGTTTTGTATATTGCTCCATTATGGGTCCTAGTTCTCCCCCAGCTTTTATTTCCTGGGCAATTTCTTTTGGTAATATAATTTGTGCACCTGCGGCTGTGAAAACTGTCCCATCTGCAACTGCTAATGCTCCCCAGTTACAAACATACATATCATCGTCGATTTCCGTTACGCCACCTTCTAAGCCAAATGCTAATTGCGCGCCTGATGTTACCATGGCATTTTTAGCACGATTCATTGCACCTAATCTCGTTTCTTCATTACTTATCGGTTGTTCTGATACTTCGGAAGCAGCTTTTACATGTGTAAAAATGGCATCCTCAAAATATTTTCGAGCAATCACTTCAACTGCTTCAGTTTTCGCTTTATTAGTTGTTCCAATGGCTATATTCATGTAATCCCCACTTTCTTTCCATAGAAAAAGATGCCCTAAAAGGCATCTTTCTAACTTCTTATACATTAGCGCGAATTGTCTCTAATGTCGAACGATCTGCTTTTTTCACTAATTCAACAATTAATGCTTTTGCAGCTGCGTAGTCATCAATATGAATAATAGACGCTGATGTATGAATATAACGTGAACAAACTCCTATAACTGCACTTGGAATACCATCATTTGCTGTATGCACTCTACCTGCGTCTGTTCCTCCCTGTGATACGAAATACTGGTAAGGAATATGGTTAGATTCAGCCGTATCTAAAATAAATTCACGCATACCACGATGTGTGACCATCGTGCGGTCTAAAATACGAAGTAATGTACCTTTGCCAAGTTGTCCAAATTGATTTTTCTCTCCAGACATATCATTAGCTGGAGAAGCATCTAAAGCGAAGAATAAATCTGGTTTAATCATATTTGCTGATACTTGAGCACCACGTAATCCAACTTCCTCCATGACGTTTGCGCCTGAATATAGATGCGATCCTAGTTTTTCATTTTGTACTTCTTTCATTAACTCAATCGCTAGACCACAGCCGTAGCGATTATCCCAAGCTTTAGCCATAATTTTTTTCGGATTCGCCATTGGTGTAAATGGACAAATTGGAATGATGGATTGTCCTGGACGAACACCCATATTCATTGCATCTTCCTTGTTGTCAGCACCAACATCGATTAGCATATTTTTTATATCCATTGGCTTAGCACGTTCTGCATCTGTTAAAAGATGTGGTGGTATGGAAGACACAACACCAGGAATTGCACCATTCTTCGTATATACTTCTACACGTTGTGCAAGCATAACCTGATTCCACCAGCCACCTAGTGTTTGGAAACGAATCATGCCATTATCTGTAATAGAAGTAACCATAAATGCTACTTCATCCATATGTCCAGCAACCAATATTTTTGGTGCGTCTGCAACATCACTGTGCTTGACACCAAAGATGCCCCCTAAATTGTCTTGAACGATTTCATCCGAGTACTTTTCTAACTCAGTGCGCATGAACTTACGAACAGCATGTTCATTACCCGGAGCGCCTGGTAACTCTGTTAAAGTTTTAAATAATTGTAATGTTTCCTCATTCATGATGACTCTCTCTCCCCACGAAGTAGAATATTCTTCCTTGCCTATTGTATCACATTTATTTCCGAATTCGAAATATTGATACATTTCCTAAAACAGCTAATGTGTGAACGTGCATTCACTCTATAGGCTATGCTAAAATAAGCTTATAGAAAAAGGAGGAAAGATGTATGAAATTACGTGATTTTTTAATTGGTGTTGCAACTGGCTTAGCTGCCGCAGTCATTATTAAAGAAGCTAGTGAAAAAGTTTCTCCGTTCGTACCTGCAGGACAAGTACTTGAAAACATAAAAAGAGAATTTAAAAAGGATGCGCCGATTGACGGTTCTTGGATTTTTATGAAAACAGAAGATTTCACAAACGGTATTATGACAATCCCAGTATACCGCGGAGGAATCTCTCGTATGCATGAAGGCGAAATGCAAACTTTCGAATTTGCTGCTGATGCACGCTCAGGTGTTGTAGTGGAATTAACTGAAGTTTAAACTTAATCCTTTGCACAATATAAGAAGCCATCTCATTGAATTGAGATGGCTTCCTTATTTTACTCGGATAAACCTTTATTATTAAAGTATTTTTTATACTTACGATAATAATTTAAGTTATTAAGCGTTAATTTCACCCAACGCTTAGTATTCATGTCCTTATTAAAGTAAAGGGAATTTGTATACTTGCCTTCACTAATTAGCTTCTTCGCTTCAAGTTTAAGCTTTTCGTTTGAAGCATATTTAAACAGCACACCCTTAGGAATAATCATCCACAAATGTTTGTCCTGCACATATGTGACATCTTGCTCGATATTTAACATATGATCATCGGCAACATACTTCATTAAATTATGACCACTTGCTGTTACATAGTAGCTAGAGCGACCATTTCGTAAATTAATTTCAAATAGTTTATATTGCTTGTCTCGGATATCATATTTCATATCGAAATTCGCAAAGCCCGTATAGCCTATATCTTCTAAGAAGAAACGTACTTGATCCATTAATTCTTTATCGTAGGTAGTTACAATGGCAGCATAGCTTCCGATACCTTCAGGAGAATGTTCTTCTAGAATAGGATTTCCTAAACACATTAGCTTGACTTTCCCGTCTTTCCCTACATAGGCATTTAACACACGCATATAAGAGTCATCACCAGGTATAAATTCTTGAATAATCATTGTATCCTGGTAAGTTGAGCTATAAATAGCTTTTAATATAGCCGTTTTTTCCGCTTCATCATACGCGACAAATACTTTTTTCTTACCCGGGAATTTACAAGCCCAATATTCCACAGAGTTTGATGCCTTTAAAATAATGGGATAAGAAAATGGTGGTGTAAAGTTTTCATAATTGTCAGCTGTTACTGTCGTAGTCCCCGGATACTTAAAATCATATCGATCACACATCTTATAGAAATTTTCTTTTAACAAAATTTCATCCATCAATGATTCATCGATGTAAGGAACTGTAAAATGTTCTTGCAATACTGGCTTATTTTTAATAATAAGCTTGGCATAATCGTCTCCACACGCTAAAAGTAATAGTTTTTTATCAGCATATTTTTTTGCGACTTCTGCAAGTGCAGGAGCAAAAACTTCCTGTTCATTTAAACGGTCTATTTCTTGAAATTGTAGAATATGACTATCTTGTGTGGCAGTTAAATGAGAACGTCCTAAAACAAGTGGTTTAATACCATATGCTTCATAAAACGAACGTGCCATACCATATGCATTCATATCTGATCCTAGTAAAACTGGTAAAAATGGTTGTTCAGTTGCCATGTTTATTTCAACTCTCTTTTGTATTTTTGTATCGTGTTAAGTGTATCATATTTTCTATCGTGGTCACGAACAAAAAAGCGAGGCATTGACATTTTATATGTCAAATACCTCTACTTTCCTTACTCTATTAAAATGTAATAACAGCTTGTCTACTACGCTCTAACTTATCCACTATTTCTTTGCCTGTTTCATCCCATTTAATCATACGGTAGTAAGCATCATGATAGAAAATAAAGCCATAATTATTTGCAAGCGCTTCTTTCATAAGTCGCTCTTTTGCAAATACACTTGTCATTGGATAATCGTCATAGGCTAAAACCCATAGAGGATTTTGGTGAGCATGTGTTGGCATAATATCAGCCATATGCAATAATACCTCGCCGTTTTGTGTTAGCTTAATAACGGCATGTCCCTCACTATGACCACCTGTATGAATCATTTCAATCCCAGGTGTTACTTCTAATGAACCTTCATAGGTTTCAACCAAGTGCTGTACTGGCTCCCAATTTTCTTTCCAATACGTATTTTTAGAGCGAATATTCGGGTTTCGCATTTCATCCCACTCAATTTTCGTCACAAAAATTTTGGCATTCGGAAAAGTTGGGACAAGGACATCTCCTTCCCACTGCGTTAAACCACCCGCATGATCAAAATGTAAATGGGTCATTAACACTACATCAATATCAGCGGTCGTTAACCCTAGCTCCTGCAAGCTATCCGCTAACGAGGATTCTTCTGTCACCCCGAAATTTCGCAACTGTTTTTCATTTAATTTTTTAAAGCCAACTCCTGTATCAATCAGGTAGTTTTTACCTTCATACTGGATGAGAATAGGCTCTGTTGGTAATTCAATTTGGTTTTTTTCATTGACTGGATATTTGCGAGACCAAAGTGGCTTTGGTACAACACCAAACATCGCACCACCATCAAGGCACGTAACACCCCCGTTAAGCCATGATAATGACATATTGTGAAACTGTAACTGATCCATCCATACTCCCCCTACAATTTAGTAATAAATTGCGATTCTAATCGATAAATCGGCTGCCCTTTCGCAGAAAACTTCTCTTCATATTCAGTCATCACGTTATCCTCTGGCATATTAGCATGTAAGTCGAGAGATACATACTTTAATAACATACCATATTCGGACATACTGATTAATGAATACTCGAACAGACCACGGTTATCCGTTTTAAAATGGATTTCCCCATTATCCACCAAAATCGACTCATATAATTTCAAAAAATCCCCATGCGTTAAACGTCTTTTAGCATGACGTGTTTTTGGCCAAGGATCTGAGAAATTCAGGTATACGCGTGATACATCGTTTTTATCAAAAAATTTATTTAAATCTGCGCCATTTACTTTTAGTAAGCGTAAATTCGCTGGAGATTTTGCCTCTAGCACTTTCTCTAATGCACAAACAATCACACTATCATAAAGCTCGATGCCAATATAGTTGATATTTGGATTTTGCAAAGCCATTCCTGTTACAAATTGACCTTTTCCAGAACCCACCTCGATATGGATTGGATTGTCGTTTCCGAAAACAGCTTGCCAGTTTCCTTTAAAGTCTTCAGGATTTGGAATAATCACCTCTGGATGATTTGTTATCATTTCCTCCGCCCAAGGCTTATTTCTTAATCTCAATGTTGTTCCTCATTTCTTTCTTATGAAATTATTGATTTTTTATAGTATAACGTATTCCCCTATAATTCGCATGAAATTATTGTACGATGATATTTTAGCAATCTTTGTCAATCACCTGCCATGCATTTTGTTGCACAGTACAGCGAATAGTAGTTTCCTCGTTAACAACTCCAATATAATTGCCGTCCGTGTGACAATCAACCTGATCATCTCCAACGATAATATCAAAGTGTTGACCTTGTAAAAAAGTAATTTCCTTAAATTTTGTATGCTTTTCGAAAAACACAGTGACAAAAACAAGTAATAATTTAATACGTGAAATCCCATGGACAATTGTAATATCTACTAGGCCATCATCTGCTCTCGCAGCAGGGGTTATTTTCATACCTCCGCCAAAGTAAGGCTGATTACTCATTGCCACAAACCATGCCTGCTGGAATTGCCATTCCTGCTCATCTGCACGTACTATTACATCAAAACGATGAAAGCGGAATAATCCTCTTATAACAGCAACAGCATAAGAAAGTTTACCAAGTCCTATTTTATTGAGGAATAGCTTAAGTCGAGATGTATTGATTAATTTTGTAACATGAGCATCAAAGCCTATGCCTGCATTATTAACGAAGATTTCTTTTTGCTTATTTCCTAGGTGAATTATCCCTACATCCTTTATCGTACTTGCCTTTGCAGACTTAACATAATGCTCAATTTGGCTAGAATTATGAAAGACAGGGAAAAAACGTGCAAAATCATTGCCAGAACCAGCACGAACAACACCTATTACTATGTTTTTATTATGTACAACACCACTTACCACTTCATGGATTGTGCCATCACCACCTACTATGACAAGTAGCATAGGATCTCGCTGTTGCTGTGCCCATTTTTTGGCTATTTCTTGTCCATGTCCTTCGTACTCTGTAAAAGCCACTTGGTAGGTGATGGTTAGTTGCTGTTGAAGCCGTAGCCATACCTTTCTCCCTTTGCCATTTCCCGCGGACTCGTTGACAATAATTAAAATCTGCATACATCAATCCTCTGATGCTTGAGGTGCTTGCTGCCAAATATCTCGATTAAAGGAGGTCGTTTGGACAGTATTTAGAATCGTTTGTGCAGCTCTTATTTGCATATGTTTCATAGGTGATGAAACTTTTCTTAATTGTTCAATCCATTCCCCGTAATTTCGACGATCTACAAAGCGAACGCCAAATGGTGAACCAGGATAATCAAAATAACCATTACGAGTTAAAACAACCTTACGGATAGGCATATCAATATTATCTTGCTTAAATAACTGAGATAGTACTGACTCCATTCGTCCTAAATTAATGGTTGGATTTAGAACTTTAGAATCTTTCGTCCCTACTTTTTTGATCCAGAAGCGGTCACTGCCACCAACATAAACAGCTTGATTTTCAGCTTCTAACACCGTAATACAAATACATTCTGTTGGCGACATAAGTACTACATCTAGCTCAATAGGAGCTTTTCTTATTTGTAGAATCGGATAATAAAACAACAAGTAGTTATCTGGTAAAGTTTGCAATAACGTACGTAGTAAAGAGTCACGCATGAAACGAGGATCTACATATGATTTTTCACGTAATGTAGAGCTCGCCCATTTCATTTGAAAATGGAAAAACTGGTCAATAAACATTCGTTTCAGTTCATGAACAGATTGTGGTGCATACACAATTTTAGGTTCAAAAATGAGCGTCGTTTCTTCTTCTGGAATGGCATCTTCATCACTGACAAGCTCATCTGATATTTCTATCTGTTCAACATCTTCTGTTGTATCTTTTGGACGACCAGCAAAGATTTTTTTAAAGAGGGAAAATCTTTCCTTTTCCTCAAAAGCCTCCGTTTCAGCCTCATTGTCAATATGTTGCCACTCGCTAATATCCTCTCCCAATTCCCACTGACGCTTAATGCGCTCCCATTGGCTTTTCTTTAAGCGCACAAATTGTGTTGGATATCTCGCTAAATCAATTTGATAGCGTGAAATATAATCTTGTATCTTCACTAATTGTGCCATGTAAATGTCACTCCATTCTTACTCACCATATCTTTAGTTCTTTTCTACCTTGATTCAGAATTGTTTCTATTATTTTAAGGGGTATTTGTTTTCTATTTTTCAAACGCCCACTAAATCAAGGTTGTCGGTAATTCCCCACGATGCAGGTATAATAGCTTTCGATTACTTTTAATTGAAAAGAAGCAATTGTATACATTACATCGACACATGTTCTACGAAATTCAAACGGAAAATTATTCTTTACTATCCTTTTTATTTTACATGACGATACCCAACATTACATCCATAAAAAAAGAACTACCCTTATCGATAGTTCTCTTAAACGTTTTATTTTATTATTTATTTACAGAAATCGGTAATTTCGCCTCAAATGCTTGCTGTAGTTGACGAGTCCACTCACCTGGAACTCCCGCACCAATCTGGTTGCCATCAACATCAATAACAGGTGTAACTTCAGAAGATACGGAGGATACAATGATTTCATCCATAGTTAATAAATCTGCCTTTGTCATCGGTTCTTCAATAACAGGTAAATTAATTTCCTCTGCACATTTTAAAATCACTTGGCGTGTAATTCCATTTAAAATAAAGTTATTTGCTGGATGTGTATAAAGCTTACCATCTTTAATACCATAAACATTGGCTGATGAGCATTCTGTGACAATATCACCACGGTGTAAAATCGCTTCATAGCAGCCCTTTTCAGCAGCCTCTTGTTTCGCTAATACTGCCCCTAGTAAGTTAAGAGATTTGATATCGCAACGTAACCAACGAATATCCTCTACAAAAGTGGCCTTTACCCCTTTTTCAAAGTTTTCATATGCACGCTCACCCGCTTTAACATTTCCAGTTAAAACAGCTGGAACACTTGCATCTGGGAACACATGATTACGTGAGTTTGCACCACGAGTGATCTGGAAATATACATGTCCTGTATCTAGATTATTTTTTTCAATTAGCTCATGTAGTAATTTGTGTAAAACGTCTTTTGTATAAGGAATAACAAGACGAATTTTTTCGGCGCTCGCATAGAAACGATCAATATGTTCTTGTGCTGTAAACATGTTTCCGTTATAAACTTTAATTACTTCATAAATTCCATCACCGAACTGATAGCCTCTGTCTTCTGGCGATACTGCAATCGATCCTTCTTCAACAATTTGATCATTCCATAATGAATATGCCATATTTCATTCATCCTTTTCGTCTTTGAGTTATTTTTTTCCTGCAAGTTCAACAATCGCTTCAGCATATATTGCCGCTGCTTTAACAAGGTTTTCAACCACAACAAACTCATCCGCACGATGCGCTACATCTGGCTCTCCTGGGAATAACATCCCGAATGCTACTCCTTTTTTCATCACACGTGCATATGTCCCACCACCTGTTGATAATAGAGGTGTTTCTGTATCACCTGTTTGACGTCTATAAATAGAAGCCAATGTTTGAATAAATGGATCATCTTCGCTAACATAATGTGGCTTTGAGTCGTCCTGAATATCTAGAGAAAACCCTTTTTCAACAGTTAAGCGTTGTGCAGTTGTTATTTTTTCATCAAATGGATAAGACACAGAATAGCGCATACTGATTACTAAACTGCCACCTTTATTGACATCATAGCTTACGATTCCTGGATTTAATGTTGTCTGACCCGACATTGCATCCTCAAATTGTAAATCAAGCTGATGCCCATAATGATCCTGATAAAAAACATCTGCGATAAAGTCGACAAATTGTTTACTTGCTTCTGTCGTCAATTCTTGCTGTAAAAATGTTGCAAGATAAACAGCTGCATTGACACCTTTTTCTGGCTCCATTGCATGTGCTGCTTTACCTTTGATAGTTATTATATAGCGAGAGTCCTCCATTAATAAAGAGCCTTCTAGCTGATTTTTGCTTAAAAATGTTTGAAAATTCTGTTCGAGTCGTGCTGAGACGTGCTGAAGTGTAGCTTTAGCAAAATCAGGTACCATATTTGGGCGCTTTCCAGCATTAAATAGTAGTAGCTGTTCTTTCATTGCATCACCCATTTTATTTTGAGAGAACACAAGCTCAGCAATGCCTTTTTCAGCATTAATGAGCGGGAAATCCGCATCTGGTGCAAAACCAATTGTCGGCATTTCCTCCTTTTTGAAATAGTGGTCGACACAGCGGAATCCTGTTTCTTCATCCGTACCAATAATCATTCGTACTCTTTTTTCTAAAGGAATACCTGCATCTTTCACAAGTTTCATGGCCATCCATGCCGCAATAGTAGGGCCTTTATCGTCAATCGCACCACGAGCATATAATTTACCATCTGCTACTGTGCCACTGAATGGAGGGTATGTCCAATCGGCTTCATCTCCGATCGGGACAACATCCACATGACATAATATACCTAATAGTTCCTCTCCTGTACCCATTTCAATATGTCCAGCATAATTATCAACATTTTTCGTTTGCAAACCTTCATTCTGACCTTTTGCTAGTAACCATTCAAGTGCTTGAAGTGGACCATCTCCAAAAGGTACTTCAGTAGTTATTGTATTCTCGTCGAGAATACTATTAATTCGCACAAGCTCCTGTAAATCTTGTATTAATTCATCTTGCCTTTCTTTTGCAGCCTGTAACCAATCCATACCATGTTCCTCCTTCAACGTATTAACATTATTCTACACCTTACAACATATATGACAATCAGCTTTCTGACAACTATTTTCAGTAACTTCTACTTACACTACCACATATAGCATGTTTTTCACGTATTCCCACAAAATACAGTATAAATTTTATGTTTAAAATGTAAATTTCTCTTGCATTCACTAGAAAATTAAGTAGTTTTTCTATATAATAAAGTTATCAGAATTATTGTTCTGAATATAAAATTAGAAAAGGGGATGTCTAAGGCAGCTACTTATTAGCCTAAGTGCACTCCGCACATATTGTCGTCCGCTAGTCTTTGCCAAGAGAATTAAGATGAAGGAGTGGTTCATTTAATGAAACCAACTACTGATCGAATGCTTAATCGTATTAAAGACGTGTACATGTTTATTTTAGACAAAGGAACCGTGTCTACACAGGATTTAGTCGAAGAGTTTAGTATCACTCCTCGCACCGTTCAAAGAGATTTGAACGTGTTAGCCTTTAACGATTTGGTGATGAGTCCAAGTCGAGGCAAATGGACAACGACGAAGAAAAAAGTAAAATTGACGTCTTAGTTTTACGTTTTGTACGTAAAGCATTTGTTTGGAAAAGAATGGCCTTTCGTCGGGGTCATTCTTTTTTGTCTTTAAAAGGTTAATAGATTTTTGTGAGTTGTTGAAGAGTGGAATTATTGGTTAAAGAATCTTATTTTCAATCCATTCGATTAGTTGTTTGAATTAGACACTTCACTTTATTATCTTTATAAAATGTTACCCCCGTTCTTCATCAAAAGTATTTTGACTATTTACAGTTGCTTAACAATCCGTTAAACTCGAAACATTCTAAATGTTGAGAGGAGGATTTTAAATGAAATTTTCTACGTTGTTTCATCCATTAGTTTGGATTATTTTAGGTGGAACAATCTTCACTCGTATTGCAAGCTTTATGGCAATGCCCTTTTTAGCTATTTATCTACATAATGAAATTGAAGCCTCCCCTTTACAAATCGGGTTAACGATTGGTATTGCCCCGCTTATTTCTACTGTTGGTGGTTTTTTTGGTGGTTATTTAACAGACCGCTTCGGTAGAAAAAGTGTTATTCTCCTAACAATCGTCGTTTGGAGTCTTGTATTCTTTGGCTTCGCAACCGTTCATGCTGTTTGGCTTTTTGTACTATTCAATGCTTTGAATGGTCTTTGCCGTTCATTTTTTGAACCATCCACACAAGCATTAATGATTGATTTTACACCTGCTGATAAACGAAAAAGACTATTTTCATTACGTTACACAGCCATTAATATTGCCGCTGTCATTGGACCAATAATCGGTGTATACATTTCACAGCTATCCAGTCCAAGCATCCCTTTTATGCTGACAGGTATTATGTATATTATTTACGCTGTATTTTTATTTTTCGTGTTAAATCGTTATCAAATGCAGCAACCAAAAGCTGTCGCTCAAACAAAAATTCTAAGTACATTCACAATCCTTTTAACAAATCGTGTCCTACTTAGCTTTATTTTTGGTGCGATCTTAATCAATATTGGATACTCCCAATTTGATTCTACATTACCGCAAATTATTGAACTAAAAATAGACGATGGTGCGAAGCTTTATTCTCTATTAATCTCACTCAATGCGGCAGTCGTCTTATTATTACAATTACCGATTAGTATTGTGTCAGAGCGTTTTTCATCATCCTCAACATTGTTAGTGGGAATCCTGTTCTTTGCACTTGGACTCTTTTTGTTCGGTTTCTCCAATAACTATACGCTTTATATTATCGCTATGATTATTTTTACCATTGGTGAAATATTTGCCTTCCCAACGATGAATGTCATGATTGATGAAATTGCGCCTGATACCCAAAAAGCTACTTATCTTGGCGCAGCACAATTTAAAAATTTAGGAGGCTTCATTGGTCCAATCATAGGTGGTTGGCTATTAACTCATTATATGAATGCTATGTTTGCTGTCATCGCCATTCTTGTATTATGTAGCTGTATCTTTTACAGATCAAAAACAACAACCCATTAATAGCAAGCATCTCTTTCGATATAGCGACATTTGCTGAATTAAAACAAACGCTCCATTTCTTAAAAATAACCAATCTGGCTATCAATGAGAATGGAGCGTTTTTTTAAATTTTATATTGGTTGTCCGCAGCGACTTCTTGATAACTAGAATATTGATCTTTACCAGCATTTTTAGATTGATAGAGCGCCTTATCAGCCCTTTCAAATAAGCTCATTTCTGTATCTTCAGCAAGATAAAGGGAACCCCCCATACTCACAGATAAGACAGACCATTTTTCACTTGTCCGTCCCTCATATTGAACGGTTCTTATTTGAGTCAAAATACCCTCTGCAATTTGCTGCATATGTTGTTCTGTTGTATCGTACAAGACAATGGCAAATTCATCTCCACCGAATCTCACAACAAAACCGTTGTTTTTCACTACACGCTTTAAAATCAAGGCTGTTTCAATCAGGATATGATCCCCTTCTACATGCCCATATTGATCATTCACTTGCTTAAAATTATCTAAATCAATTAACAATAAACCGGGCACATTCATTTTTCTTTTTCTTAATAAATTGTCAATCTTCCGTATATAAGTAGCACGATTATAAACACCTGTTAACGGATCAAAGGTCGCCAAGTGGATTGTTTTAGATAAAATTTTATTAATAACTAATAACATAATAAAGGAAGTTAGTAAAGCAATGGTTAGTAAAATCCAAAATTGTTGTGTATTTTTTTGGAGTGCTTCAATTTTAGTAAAATTTACAAATTTTACATAAACCACTCTTTTTGAGGACTCTCCTCTCACTGTCTCTGCTTCATAAGGCAAAAAAAGATGTGTTTCTATATAACTATGATCTAAGGTTTGATATTCAACTGGCTCCATTTTTTTCTTGGCTAGCTCAAAATATTTTTGAAATTGTTCGGAATGATCTTGCACGTTGTTCCGCTTTGTTCTTGAATTATCAAAGAAAACTCCACCAGCGTTAATAGTTTGCACTTCTACTAAATCTTTATATTTAGCAATTAAGTAATCGGCGGTTTTCTCAAAATTAAAGGTTTGAAAGACCGGATCATTCAATAAATCGATACCTAGCTCCAGCAAATATTTTTTATCATGTGTTGCTAAATAGCCAAATTTTCGGTATTCCCCTGTCGTCGTTGAAATATCAATTCCATCTGAATAAAACTCACCGCTAGCGCGTCGCTCATCCAATAAAGCAGAGAAACGTTGACAGCAACGCGAAAAATCCAAGCCAATATCTTTTGCAAATGTCGAGTAAGTGACTTTGTTGGATTGATCTACTATGTAAATATCCATCCCATGTTTATTTTTCATTTCTTGTAAATCCCAAGTAGTAATATTAGGGTTTTCACGGTAATAATTTTTTAAATTTCTAAGTTCCTGCTCCATTTTCTCCGACATATTTTTATCAAAATAGAAATGAGCATTATCAATTGTTTGCATATCTGTCAGAATATGATTTTCAATTAACACTTTATTCATGGCTACTTGCTTTTCTATATCCGCCACTAGTATTTGTCTGTTTACATATGAAATGACAGCTACGAGTATAACTGCAAAAGCTATTAAAGATAGTAATAATTTAATACGCAGGTTCTTCATTTTTTTGTCCTCTACTTATTTACACTATCATATTTTGGAAACATTTAGAGAAATGATAAGTTCCATGACTATATCACCATAACTCATTTCATATTATACAGTTACTGTTCTTATACTGTATATAAAAATCCCCGATGCTATATTAGCATCGAGGAATTGGTTAATGATTGTTTTGTAAGCTCTCAAGCTCTTCTGATGTCAACTCGCGATATTCACCTAACGCTAGGTTATCATCTAATTTTAGATTCCCCATGGATAAACGCTTTAAGTACGTTACTCGTTTACCTACCGTCTCGAACATTCGCTTTACTTGATGAAATTTGCCTTCCTGTATCGTTAGCTCAATTTCTGATTGCTGCGCAGATTTTAAGATTACAAGCTTTCCTGGCTTTGTTATATAGCCATCATCTAATTCCACTCCATGAGCAAACTTCTCTGCATCCTCTTCCGTCACTACGCCATCAATCTGTGCGTAATAAACTTTTGGTACGTGTTTTTTCGGAGACAATAAGTTATGAGCTAAGATACCATCATTTGTTAATAACAGCAAACCCTCCGTATCTTTATCTAAACGGCCTACTGGGAATGGCTGAAAATGCTGGTGTAATGGTTCTAATAAATCAATAACTGTTTCATCTCTTAAATCTTCTGTGGCAGAAATAACACCAGGTGGTTTATTCATCATAAAATAGACAAACTCTGTGTACACGACGCGTTCTCCAAACACCGACACATTCTGCTGTTCAGGGTCTACGTGTAATGCTGCATCTTTCACATAAGCACCATCCACTGTGACAGCTTTTTGCTTTAATAGCTGCTTCACTTCCTTACGTGAACCGTACCCCATATTTGCTAGTAATTTATCTAAACGCATTGTACCACTCCTATTTTATACCCAGTTTACTCGTAATACGAGTCAATCGTTCACCCAATAGCTTTTGTGCTAAACCTAAACGGAGTGATAAAAAGCCATAGACAGCTGCACCGACTCCGGCACAAACAATAGAAAATAGTAATGCTGAGAATTTACTATCAACTGGCCCCATTAATAATTCCAATAATTTATGCACAATCAATACGCTAATGGCCATTGCCATTGTTAATAAAGCAATTAACATAACACGACGAACAACCATTTCTGATCGATAATTTAATGTTTTTCGTAACACAAGGATATTGATAATAATTGATACGCTATAACCAATAGCCGTTGCTACAATAGCACCATCTGCCTCCAGCCAGCGGATTAATGGGATATTTAATGCAAGCTTGACGAAAATCCCTGATAATAAGCTGAAAACAATCCACTTTTGAAAATCGATCCCTTGTAACAAGGCAGCAGTTACTTGGAATAAAGCAAATAAAATGGCAACCGGTGCATAATGAGCTAAAATGGTTGCACCCATTTCACTTTCCGAATAAAGCATAAAGTAAATTTCATTTGCTAATAGAGAAATCCCTACCACTGCTGGCAATGTAATAAAAATTAAAATTTGATAGGTTTTATCCATTGCATGACGTAGTGATAAATACTCGCCCTGAGTGTAATACTTAGTAATGGTCGGGACAAGCGCCATGGAAAACCCTGTTGCTAGCATAACGGGAATGATTACAACCTTATGTGTCATAAAGTTGATCATTGATAAATACGTATCAGTCACCTCAGCTAAACCAATCGATGTCATCGCTCCATTAAACGTGAGCATGTCGACTAATTGGAATAAAGGATTGGCTACCCCAACAAACACCATTGGTATGGAGTAGGTAATGACCTCTTTGTAAATATTAGACATAGGCAGCTGTGTGGACGTTACACTTTGACTACGTAGTAGATTGAATTCTGGCTGATACTTTTTCCAGTAATAATACAAAACACCTAATCCACCAATTGCTCCAATAAAGGCAGCAAATACAGCAAAGGAAATCGCTGTCTCTGGTTTACCTTTGAACACAATGACTACTAGGAAGGAACCACCCAGTAACACAACAATTCGCACAATTTGTTCTACTAATTGTGAAACTGCAGTAGGCTCCATTTTGTCATAGCCTTGGAAAAAGCCACGCCATAGACTCATAAATGGGACTACAATTAAAGCAAAGCTGACCCAACGTATGACTGAAGCAATTTGTTCGACTGTAAAGACCTGTTCCTCACTCTTAATGACCAGCCCTGCTATTGGCGTTGCAAGAAGAAAGAGTGCAATAAATGCCGCGAAGCCTGTCACCATCATAATGAGGATGCCCGATTTCATTAGCTTGCGACCTGATTGATAATCTCCCATTGCATTATACTTGGAAACGAACTTAGAAACCGCGATTGGCGCACCTGAAATGGCTATTGCCAACATGATAGAATAAGGGATATATGCATATTGATAAAGTGCGATGTTCTTCTCACCCACAATTGCATAAAACGGAAAAATATAAATTAATCCGAGGACCTTCGATAAAAACATCCCCATTGTTAATATCGCAGTACCTTTCATTAAATTGGACATCATACCCATCCATTCATTGTAAAATCAATATTAATATCGTAACACTTTAAAGGCTCTTATAAAACATTTTCCTTACTCAAACACGACATGCAAACGCTGTCACCTTGTAAATGATTTAAGTAAACCAATTGTAATCTTACCACATTTATAGGAAATGAGACGCATAAAAACACCAAAAAGTTCATTCATAAAGAAACTTGATGAAAAAAGGCCTTAAAATAATCGGTGAGGATGTAGAAAATCCCCACCGATTTGAATATTTCTTTATACCATGTCCACGAAGAACTTTTTGTACCATACTAGGAATACATAAGCTGTCCAAATATAGCGACCACGATTTGCTTTTCCTTCATAGTGCTCATCTAAATAGCCTACTAATTGTTTTGTATCAAAGAATTCATTCGCAAAGTCAGTTGTAAACATTTCTTTTACCATGTTGTAATACTTTTCTTCACGTAACCAGTGACGAATTGGCACTGGGAATCCAAGTTTTGGACGTTTTGCCCATTCTTCTGGTAACTCTTGATGTGCAGCTTGACGTAACACATACTTTGTATCAATATCATTGACACGGTATCTAGATGGAATATCTTTCGCTAATTCCATAACTTCCTTATCTAAAAATGGTACACGTAATTCGATCGAATGTGCCATACTCATTTTATCTGCCTTTAATAATATGTCACCTGGCATCCAAAGGTTTAGATCTAGGTACTGCATTTTTGTCACATCGTCATCACCAGGGACTTCATCATAAATACGTTTTGTAATCGATTTGACAGATGGGGCATTTTTATAAGCAGGCTTTAGAACATTGATGGCATCTACTTCATCCCAAACTACTGCTTCCCCAATAAAACGTTCTTCTACTGTTTGGGCACCTTTAATAAGGAAGTTCGTATATTGATTTTTCGGTAAAGCTTCTGCCATTCCGCGTAATGTTTTACGAAGACCTAATGGTAGTTTTTCGTATTTTTGCATTCTTCCTGAATTTTGATACCAAGCATAGCCACCAAAAATTTCATCAGCGCCTTCACCTGATAGGACAACTGTTACATCTTTTGAAGCAAGCTCCGAAAGGAAGTAAAGTGGTACTGAAGATGGATTAGATTGTGGCTCGTCCATATGCCATTGAATTTTAGGAAGTGCTTCAAAGCACTCATCTGCCGTAATGTATCTACGTTCATTTTGAATATTTAACGTATCTGATAAATCTTTTGCAAGGTTTGTTTCATTGAACATATCTTCATAGTCAGCAAATCCAACTGAGAAGGATTTATCTGGGCGTAATAAAGACGTTATATAACTAGAGTCAATACCACCTGACAGGAATGAACCAACCTTTACATCACTAATTTTATGAGCCTCTACAGACTCTTTCACAGTGGAACGAATATCTTCAATATATTTTTCTATCGGTGCTTCTTTTGCATGGAATTTTTTATCCCAATATTGAACGATTTGCTTTTGACCATTTTGAATCAGCATATAGTGTGCTGGTGGTAATTTAAAGACACCTTTAAAGAATGTTTCATCCATAGATGAATACTGGAATGTTAAATACGGGCGTAATGCCTGTTTATTTAATTCTTTTATAAAAGAAGGATGTGGTAAAAACGATTTAATTTCAGAACCGAAAATAAATGTACCATCTGTTGTATGCTCAGAGTAGTACAATGGTTTAATACCAAAGCCATCACGAGCGATAAATTGTAAATCATTCTTTTTATCCCAAATACAGAAGGCAAACATCCCACGTAATTTTTTCACAAAATCTACGCCATATTCTACATAACCATAAATAATAACTTCACTATCTGATTGTGTTTTAAAAGTATGACCTTTTTCAATTAAATCTGCACGCAGCTCTTGGAAGTTAAAAATCTCTCCATTAAATACAAGCACGATATTGCCGTCTTCACTATATAATGGTTGATTCGCTACGTCTGATAAGTCAATAATACTTAATCGACGGAAACCTAACGTTACTTTATCGTCACTATGAATACCGCCGCTATCCGGTCCGCGGTGAATAATTGTATTCATCATATTTTCTATTGTTTGATGATGATCAATCACATTTGTTCCATTAATATACCCTATAAATCCGCACATTCTATTTTTCACCTCATAATTTAGTGCATAACCTTTACCATAATAGCACGAAAAGACATTCATTTCATGCTGACAATGCTAATAAAGGAAAACTTTCATCGTTATAATTGAATAACAAAGATTATTGTGTTTCATTCTACTATAAATAGTGTTCATCATGAAAGATGAGATAAAGAATTATAAAACACTTTTCTATTATTTTCAATGTCAAACAAGCCCCCTCTCTCTATATAGACTTCATGTATAATAGGAAAGATTCCTAAATTGAACAGAAAGTGAGTTTCTAACTATGTATGATGTAATCGTGATCGGTGGTGGCCCATCTGGTTTAATGGCGGCAATTGCTGCTGGAGAGCGTAAAAAGAAAGTTTTATTGTTAGAAAAAGGAGCGAAACTTGGCAAAAAATTAGCCATTTCTGGCGGTGGACGCTGTAATGTTACAAATCGTTTGCCTGTCGAAGAAATCGTAAAGCATATACCTGGTAATGGTCGTTTTCTCTATAGCCCGTTTACCGTTTATAATAATGAAGATATTATTACATTTTTTGAAGGGCTTGGTGTGGCACTGAAGGAAGAGGATCATGGCAGAATGTTCCCTGTGTCAAATCGTGCACAAGATGTTGTCGATGCGTTGATTAGGCAGCTTCAACATCTCCATGTCGAGGTTCGTTTACACACAGCCGTTAGTAAGCTTGTTATGGATGAGGAAAAAATTCTTGGTGTACGTCTTGCTGATGGCTCAGAAGTTCGTAGCCAAGCAGTCGTTGTGGCTGTTGGTGGTAAGGCTGTCCCACAAACAGGTTCAACAGGAGACGGCTATCCATGGGCAGAACGGGCTGGCCATACAATTACAACATTATTTCCAACTGAAGTCCCCGTTATTTCAAAAGAGGATTTTATACAAGCGCGTGAGCTTCAGGGGCTAGCATTACGTGATGTGGCTGTATCTGTGTTAAACAAAAAGGGTAAGGTGCTCGTTACACATCAAATGGATATGCTCTTCACCCATTTTGGCTTAAGTGGTCCTGCTGTTTTACGCTGTAGTCAATTTGTTGTCAAAGAATTAATGAAAACAGGCTATGAGCCAGTGACCATGCGTATACAAACACTAGTTGATTATAATGAGGAAACATGTTTGCAATATTTAAATAGGCTAATCAAGGAAGATCCAAAAAAGGCAGTGAAAAATGTTTGGAAGGGCATTGCCCCTGAACGTTGGCTATTATTTTTATGTGAACGAGCAAATATCGATGTCCAATTGACAGGTGCCGAATTATCCCAAGATAAAATCCGTCAGCTAGCACGTTTACTAGTGAACTTCACATTGACAGTGAACGGCACACAGTCACTTGATAAAGCCTTTGTTACAGGCGGTGGTGTCTCCGTAAAAGAAATCGAGCCGAAAACAATGGCTTCTAAGAAAAAAGAAGGATTGTTCTTCTGTGGGGAAATTCTTGATATTCATGGCTATACAGGAGGCTATAATATCACCTCCGCCCTCGTAACAGGACGTATTGCAGGAATGAATGCGGCTTTATAATAGAAGAAAAAGCGTGTCCGAGAAAAATGGACACGCCTTTTTTAGCTTTCACTAGACATATAAACTTCTTCAAACGGCTGGATAATAACAAAGCCCTCACCTGAAAACGCCATCTGGATAGATTCACCACTACCACGACCGATAAAGGTACGGAAGCTGATATCCGTTTTAAATTCAGGTGTTAGACTGCCTGACCAAGCAACAGTAGCATGTGGATCAGTATAGACAGTTTCACCTGGTTTCACTAATAACGTCAATGGTTCAAAATGTGTTGTAATCGCTACTTTTCCTGTACCTTGTAATGTTACATTAAATAAACCGCCTGACATGATGCCAGCCATTTTACGCATTAAACGGATATCCCAGTTGATGCTAGGTTCAAAGGCCAGTAAATCATTCCCATTTACACAAATACTGTCGTTTTTCAAATCAAAGACCGTTACTTTCTTTCCTTGGTCCGCTAAGTATAATCTGCCCTTTCCGCTAGCTTTCATTAATTGCGTTCCTTCACCTGTTAACGCCTTTTTAAACATCTTGCCAAGCCCATGCTCTAAAACACGCTCACGTTCAAATTTAATGTCTCCAGTATAGGAGATCATGGCGCCCATTTTCGACCATACTTCTCCGTTTAAATTAACCTCTAATACACGTTCCGTTTCCAATTCGAAATAATCATTTTCATTGTCATCCTGTTGTGTTTTATTAATAAATTCATCTAAAGAAAATTTCCCCATAATGAATCCCTCCCTAATTACCTTATATACGTTTTTCTTTGAGAAAAGATTCAAATTTTAACTGTTTGTTCCTTATCCCGTGTTTCGTTACAAATTTTCTCTTTTAATAACGAAATCACGTTATTTCCAGTAATGTTATTGACATCCTTTGTGGACTGTTATACATTAAACGAAGAAATAACGATTGTTATATAACACTCACTGCAAAAAAATACTATATAAGTGCCATGTGCGAAATGACACCTATATAGTAGTTCAAATTATTGTGTTGCAGAGACGTCTCCAACATCTTGTGCTGCTTTTAAAGCTGTTCGTTTACGTACATCTGCACGTAGTGTTATTGAAATAATTAACGAAGCAGCAATTAATCCAGCGAATACATAGAATACTGGAATATAGCTTCCATAAGCGTTTTTAATTGTACTTACTAACAACGGTCCAAAAATACCACCCAATGACCAAGTTGTTAATAAATAGCCATGGATAACACCTAATTGTTTTGTACCAAATAAATCACTTGCAAACGCAGGTAAATTTGAGAATCCACCACCGTAGCAACTAACCACTAAGAAGATAAGTGCTTGGAAAATTATCACGTTCGTTGTATGTGGTAAAACGATAAATGTAATTAATTGCGCTATAAAGAAAATAACGAATACGTTTGAACGACCGATATAATCCGATACAGCAGCCCAAATTAAACGGCCACCACCATTAAATAACCCCATGATTCCTACCATTGCTGCAGCACCTGCAACAGATAAACCGACAATTTCCTGTGCCATAGGCGAAGCTACAGATATCATCATAATTCCCGCTGTTACATTGACTAAGTGCATTGACCATAACATCCAGAAATGCTTTGTTTTGACAGCTTCACGTGCTGACATAACTGCTAAATCTTTTTTAACAACTTCTTTGCCATTATCGGCAGCTGCCTTCATATTAGCTGGCATATAACCAGGCTTAGGCGGCGCTATATATGAAGCCCCTAAAATCATTAACGTGAAATAACTTGCCCCTAAAATAAAGTATGTTGTAGAAATACCGACTGCCTCCATTAAGTTGGCTGCAACCGGTGCTGTAATTAGTGCCCCAGAACCAAATCCAAGTACGGCCATACCTGTTGCAAGGCCACGGCGATCTGGGAACCATTTTACAAGTGTTGATACAGGTGCAATGTAACCAATCCCCATACCTAATCCACTAAGTACACCATAAGTTAACCAATACATCACAACAGAATCCATTGAAATCGCTACACCAGCACCAGCTTGTCCTGCTCCAAATAAGACAGCTGCTACCATTGCCGATTTACGTGGCCCCATTTTTTCTACTAAGCTACCAAATAATGCTGCTGAAAAACCAGCAAGCCCCATCATAATAGTAAAGGCAACCGTTACCTTTGTTTCACTCCATCCCATTTCCGTGACAATCGGTAGCTTGTATACACTGTATGCATAGGCTCCACCGATGGAAAGGTGAATAGCGATTGCAGATAATGCAATTAACCATCTATTTTTATTCATAAATTCTCATTTCTCCCCTCTTTTGCTACCTGTGAAAATTCTATGAACGTCCATGTAAAACAATTTACCACTTAGAATTATTCAAATGCAAGTGGTTTTTTGAAAAAATATTATTTCTCCAAAAAGTATTTTGTTTTTTCATTATCGTTCTCCTGCATACAAACCTTACAGTCTCTAAGTAGAACGAGGATTATTCTACAAAAAATACGACACCATTTAGCTATTATTACTTTTCTACTCTATTATCAGAATAACCATAAATTATATTAAAATAATAAATTTTGTGTATATTATCACATTCACTAAGTGTATACGTCTTCTATCTCTAGTCATATTCTATTAACAAACATTTATATTCTTCTGCATATTAAATTAATATAATGTAGAAATTTTCAAAATAAAACAGAATTTTTTGGCCAAAACAAACGAAATTTACGCGCTTAAAAAAAGGATAGAAAATTCAAAAGGAGCTTGTTTTTTACTTAAACTTACAAAAATTATCTTTATAAACAATACATTGGGTGTATATTTCGCAAAATATTATAAATACCTCCTTCATTTTATTATTCAAATATATATTTTCCTTACTGTAAATCTAATGCTTTCCTCTACTAACTAGCATAAATTGCTTGTATTGACCTTAAATATTCTGTAATAAGACCAATTTTAAAATCATATTGTTTTTGTGCAAAAGTAAAAAAGCAGCTAAAAAGAAAACCAATATACTAGAAATCATTTCAGCATACTGGTTGGTAAAACACCCTATTCATTTGTTCTTCTTTTTAAAAACTGCAATATTTTTATTTCCTTATAGTAAATACATAATATAATTCCAATTAATATTAATAAGGATCCATACAGTTGAATGCTAGTGGGAAATTGTTTTAAGAATACAGCACTTAATAACATAGCTATCGCTGGTTCAAAATTCAATAAAAGCGAAGCATTCGTTGACCCTATCTCCTTCATTTTTTGATTCCACATTAAATTACTAATCCCATGAATAACAATCGCTGATAAAATTAACAGCAACCAATATGGAGTTTCAACATGCCAATTAGTCTGCGGTAAAATGGTAAAGGAAAAGGGTACAAGCACCAGTAGTCCAATTAAATTTGTATAAAAGGTAATCAACTGTGCAGAGATTTTTAGACTAAGGTGGTTCACAATAATTAGAAACAAGGCAAAGCTTAGCATTGTAATTAAACTTAGCACCTCACCCTTACCGATTGAAATCGAGATAAGTGCTCCTTTTGTAATTATGAGGCCAACCCCTACAAAAGAAATGATTGCACCTAGCCAAAAAATGCCGTTCCGCGATTCATGATAAATCATTTTATTTAGTAATGATGTGGCAATCGGTGCACAGGCTAAGATTAAAGCCGCGGTGATAGGAGAGGTGTGCTGAAGACTGGCATAAAAGCTATAGTGATTAATGGAGACACCTAGTATGCCTGCAATGACCAATAATACTAGATCATTGCGTGTAAATGCTGTTCGGTTAATTGTTTTCCAACTAATACATCCTAAAAACAGAACAATGACAATCAATCTAAAAATGGCGACTGTTATAGGAGCCCAATGGTCAATTAAAATAGAGCCAATTATAAAGTTACTGGCCCAAAAAAATACACAGCTAAATAAAATCATATAGATGGTGAGTTGTTTCATATCTAAATTGCACCTGCATTTAAAGAGACTTCTACATAAGTTATGGTAAAACTATTAAAAATCTACTTTCCTTTCTATTATTCACGTATCTATTACAACATAAGTATAGCAAACTAGAAAACTTCTAGTTTGCTATGTTAACTAAATAAGGGGGATTTAGTTGTTTGTACTAGTTGATAAATTTTCCTTTCGACATAACCACTCGATTAGATGGTTTGCGTGCAATAACTTCAGCACTTGATACTGCGTCAAAGAATACAAAACTTGCTTCGTCCTTCACATTCGGCCAAACCTTCTGGCCATTTGCATCCAATGGTGTCACACCATTTGTAATATATTTTAACGTTTGTCGAATAGAGCGTTCATCCAGTTTACGAGAAATATCTGCAAACGTCGTTGCTTTTTCTAAAATATCTCCTGAGCCATACGGACTCCAAGAATCATAAAATCCATCACAGCCAAAGTGGACATCAACTCCATGCTCTGTCAGTAAATCAATCGGTGGGATTAAGCGTCTTAAATCGAATGGCACGGTTGACATAATTTTCACTTGTTGTTGTGCTAATCGTTCAGCAATTTTGTGCTGCTCCAGTAAAGATACATCACCAAGTGAAAAGGCATGACTAATCGCCGTTCTACCTTGATATTTTGCATCTTCAACGATATCGATCCATTTATCGATTGTATAATAGCCAACATGACCACCGTCATGAAGGTGAATATCAACATCTACATTAAATTCCTGTGCGATATCCATCACTTCATATAACGAAGGTTCTATTGAATTATCAATCCCTGCTGGATCAAGACCACCAATCATTGTCGCCCCATTACGTAAGGCTTCACGCAATAGTTTAGGGACATCATCTCTTAATAAGCCGTGCTGTGGAAAGGCAATAACTTCTGATGTCACAACATCTTTATAATCCTCCAATGCCGCTAGTACGCCCTCTAAATTTTTCAAGCCAATGTACGGATCGATATTAACATGTGTACGAATATGATTGGCGCCATTTTGAACGATTTTTTCAATCATTGCAGCCGCGCGTTGTTTACCTGTTGTAGCAAGAATGGATAACTCTTGTGCTTCACGCTCAAGTCGTTCCTTTAAATTCTTAACTGGTACACATGCTTTCCAAGGTAAAGATAAGTATGTTTTATCTAAGTGATTGTGCATTTCCTTAAAGGCAGGTAATAAAAGCTTCCCTTTCATATCTGTTACTTCATTTGGAGAACCGACTGCCTGCGTTGCTGGTACAATTTGTGAAATAAACCCATCTGTAATTTCAAGATTAAAAAGCTCCACTTTCGTACCAACTGTATCATTTTCTTTTATATATTCTCCTGTTTCAAGTAGAACATTTGTAAGCCAATGCTTCATCTAAATTCTCCTTTCAACTCTCCTACATCCTGTAAGTGAATTATTTTGCCTTGTGAAATAACAGTAGTAATTGGGCATCTTCTCGCAATAACATGAGCAGTGCTAACACCATCTACTAACAACATATTAGCTTTATCACCAACTTGTGGCCAAACGCGCTCTCCAGCGTCATTCAATGGTGTAATCCCATCAGAAGCGTACTTCCATGCACGACTTAATGAATATTCATCTATAAAACGGAATCTCTCCGCCATTACATTTAATTTCATAATCGTATTGCCTGTACCGTATGGTGACCAATGATCCGTTAAACTATCATGTCCTACAGAAACCTTTACTCCATTGTTATAAAGATACGGAATTGGTATGGTCGAACGATTCAAGTCTGTTGGGACAGTAGTTGTGACGTCTATTTGTACAGCAGCCATTGCTTGAACTAAATTTTCTAATCGTGACTGTTCTAAATCGGCAAGTGCCATCGCATGGCTAATTGTTACTTGACCTTCTTTTTTCGCCTGTTTCGTTAGTTCTATCAATTTATAAAATTCAAATTCACCTAATGTATTAGCTGTATGAATATGAATATCGATTCCTGCATGATAGTCTTGGGCAATACCCATCGTAGTTTGTAGGGATTTTTCAATATTACGGTCTACAATAGATGGATCAACACCCCCAACAAGCGTTGCGCCCATTGCCATTGCTTCACGGATCAGTCCTTCCACATTGGAGCGTAGTAAGCCGTGCTGTGGAAAGGCCACAATATCATAGGTAATTTGATCTTGATATTTTTCTAAAACCTGTTTTGTAATTTCGATATGCTTAGTTCCTATTTGTGGGTCAACATTACAATGTGAACGAATATAGGTATGTCCTTGTGAAATGAGCCACTTCACCATTTCCTCTGCTCGATAAGCAGCTGTTGGTAACTGCTTTGGTAACAGCGTTCTTTCTTCTTCAATACGAGTTAATATCCCTTTAGTAATGGGCCTTGGCGCCTGCCATTCTCCACCGAAGTACGTTTTATCGATATGAATATGCATTTCTCTGAATGAAGGAACTAGCAGTTGCTTTTGAGCATCCACTATTTCTACATCTCCAGCAACCACTATATTCTTATCAACTTGTTGAACATGCCCATCTTCGATTAGGACATCATAAATACCTGTACGAGTTGCAACAATGTGTTCATTTTCGCGCTCATATGCTTCTTCTAATCTCACATTTTTCAGCAATAGTTTACTCATAGTTTCCTCCCAATTGGTATTTTCCGTCTATTACCAAATTTGATTACTCTACAATTTCAACGCCACTGATCATCGTGTAGTTAGATGCGTCTAACCAGAAACCTTTTACAGCATTACTATAGACTGCTAAGTGCTCATAGTTACGAACTGGAATATACACCGCTTCATCTAACTCCATTTGCATTGCTTTTTTGTAGATTTCATTACGTGCCTCTTGATTTGATTCAGAACGTCCTTGTTCAATTAACTTGTCTACTTCTGGGTTTGAATAGTAGAAATGGTTTCCTGGTGCTCCCATAGAAGCTGTGTGGAATAGATTATATTGGTTATAATCAGCATCCCCAGTAGCATTACCCCAACCACTAATAAATAACTGATGCTGCTCTTTCGTGATTTCTGAAATAAATGCACCGTATTCCATTACTTGAATTTCAACGTCTAATCCAATACCTTTTAATTGGGATTGAATAACTTCAGCCATATTGATTCGCTCTTTACGATCACTTGTCAGCAATTTAACTTTTGTTCCCTCTTGAACACCAGCTTCTTTTAATAATTCTTTTGCTTTTACTACATCATAGTCATACGGCTTCGTTTCACTAGAATAACCAATGATTTTTGGACTCATTGCTGAATTCGCAAGTGTCCCAACATTATCGTAAATACCACTAATAATTGCTTCACGGTCAACTGCATAGCTAATAGCTTGACGAACTTTTACATCCGATAATAATGTGTCTTTCACATTGAAACCGATAAATTCTACTGCAAGACCTTCTGCACGGAATAGATTCATAGTTGATGAATTTTCAATACGGTCAATTTCTGTAACAGGAACTTGTTCTGCGATATGAGCTTCTCCACTTTCAATCATTGCTAAACGAGTAGAATCCTCTGGCACAACTTTAAATGTTACTTTATCTACTTTCGGTACAGTACCCCAGTAATCTTTATTTGTGTTTAATGTAATTTCTTGACCAGATTTCCAAGATTCAAATACAAATGGGCCTGTCCCTACCGGATGTGTTGCTAATTCGTCAGCCGCTTCCGCAATCGCTTTCGGACTCATCATACTACCTTCTTGGCTTGCTAAAATAGATAAAAGCGGTGCATATGGTTCTTTTAATTTCAATGTAACAACATACGTATCCTCTACTACTACTTCATTAATCATTGATAATTTATCACGCTGTGGTGAACCAGTTGCAGGATCTAAGATACGGTCGAAAGTAGCTTTTACAGCCTCTGCATTAAAATCTGCACCATCATGGAATTTAATGCCCTCATTCAATGTAAACGTCCAAGTGACATCGTCTTTTTGCTCCCACTCTTTTGCTAGTAATGGAACAATTTTACGATCTCTATCAAAAGCAACTAGCGTTTCATATACTTTGCCATGAATAATATTCGCTGAAGGAATATCTGTAATAAAATGAGGATCTAAGCTTGTAGCATCCGCTGCTCTTAATACAACTAATTCTCCTCCTACACTTTTCGATCCCTCTTTGGAATCTTCCGCACTATTATTATTAGCTGTAGAGCATGCTTGCAAAACAAGTACAGTAATAAGTGCCATGAATAAAAACAACTTCATTTTCTTCATAAACATTTCCTCCTTGTGTGATTTGTTACTTACATTTCGAATTATAAAGAAATAAAATTCACTTGTTTTTTAAAATTTTTACGTGTTTTTTAAATTTTCTGACTAATACTCCATAAAATATTTACATTCTTTACGCTTTTCACTAAATTGAAATCAAATCAAATAGAAAAGGAGTATTCGATATGGATAAAGTAACTACTATCGATCATTCTGTTTTAGTGAATGCACGCAAGGCAACTAGAAAAAAAAATCTTGTTTCTTTCCTAAACAAAATCAAAAAAAATAAAGCAGCTGTCGCTGGAGGCATCATCATTCTTCTTTATATATTGATGTTTCTCATCGGACCCATTCTAGCCCCTTATGATCCATACGATGTACAGTTAGGTCAAAAATTACAAGGACCAAGTTTAGACCACCTTATGGGAACTGACGATAAAGGTCGAGATATTTTAAGTCGAATTTTATATGGATCACGTTTATCCATCGGTGTTGGTATTTCAGCCGTTTTATTTGGCGGAACAATTGGAACATTTTTAGGGCTTATCGCTGGCTATTATGGTAAATGGGTTGATTCCATTATTAGTCGAATTTTAGATATTATGCTTGCCTTCCCAGGTATCCTACTTGCCTTAGCCATTGTCAGTGCATTAGGTGCAAGTCTTATTAACGTAACAATTGCTGTAGGATTTTTCTCCATTCCAATGTTTGCACGAATCGTACGTGGATCGACAATGGAAGTTAAAAAGTTGGAATATATCGATGCTGTGAAAACACTCGGAGCAAATGATATGACAATATTAATCAAGCATATTTTCCCGAATATTTTGTCACCAATTATTGTACAAGCATCTATGCGTTTAGCGACGGCGATTCTATCTGCAGCTGGTCTGTCCTTCTTAGGGCTGGGTGCACAGCCACCATCTCCTGAATGGGGTGCCATGCTTTCAAATGGTCGTGATTTCTTGTTTACCGCTCCTTATATGGCGCTATTCCCAGGTATTATGATTTCCATACTTGTATTAGGATTTAACCTATTTGGAGATGGTTTACGCGATGCGCTAGACCCAAGAATGAAAAATTAAAGGAGAGAAGATACATGACTTTATTTATCTTAAAACGTCTAGCTCAAATTATTCCCGTGACGCTTGGTGTTACACTTGTTGTTTTTCTTATTATGCAAATGATACCAGGTGACCCGGCTATTATTTTAGCAGGAGAAGGTGCTTCACAAGAAACTGTTGAAGAATTACGTGAAAATTTAGGGCTCAATAAACCATTAGCTGTTCAATACACTGATTACATTAAAAATCTTTTACAAGGAGATATGGGTCATTCATTAAAAAATAAACAACCAGTATTTGAGGAAATTACCGCCCGTTTACCGATTACAATCGAGCTAGCCTTTTACAGTATATTAATTACCATTATTTTAGGACTTATCGCTGGCATCATCTCAGCAATTCGTCCCTATTCTTTTATGGATGCTGGCCTTATGATTGTGGCCTTATTAGGGATCTCGCTACCAAGTTTCTGGCTAGGTATTTTATTAATGTATGTTTTCTCGGTACAGCTGCATTGGCTTCCTGTTGCAGGCTGGGAAAGTGCTAAACATATTATTCTTCCTGCAGTCACTCTTGGTGCTGGTGGTGCAGCTATCGTTGCGCGTATGACTCGTTCTAGTATGTTAGACGTCGTGAATCAAGACTATATTCGAACGGCAAAAGCAAAAGGCTTAAAGGGTTACGTCATTATCCTAAAGCATGCCTTACGTAATGCTTTAATCCCAGTAATTACAGTAGTAGGTTTACAATTTGGTAGTTTACTTGGTGGAACTGTATTAGTAGAGTCTGTTTTCGCTGTCAATGGATTAGGACGCATGATTGTTGATGCTATTCGTACACGTGACATACCTGTCGTTCAAGGTGGCGTTCTTGTTGCCTCATTAATATTTGTTTTTATTAATCTTTTCGTGGATATTTTATACCGATTCTTCAATAAACGAATGGATTTAAACTAGGGAGGGAAAAACAGATGAAACAAGAAACAGTGTTGGAAGTGAAAAATTTACAAACGTATTTTTATTCAAGTGAAGGGGTTGCCAAAGCTGTTGATGGCGTATCCTTTACACTGCAAAAAGGAGAAACACTCGGTATTGTTGGTGAATCTGGTTGTGGAAAATCCATGACTTCCCTGTCATTACTACGTTTAGTACCCTCACCACCTGGAAAAATCATCAATGGTGAGATTCTATTAAATAATACGGACATCTTAAAATTATCAGATGAAGAGTTACGCAAAATTCGAGGCAATAAAATATCAATGATTTTTCAAGAGCCTATGACGAGCTTAAACCCTGTTTTATCAGTAGGTGAGCAAATAGCTGAATCGATTCGATTGCACCAAGGCTTATCTCGTAAAGAAGCATGGCAAAAGGCTGTCGATATGATTCGTCTAGTAGGAATTCCTGCACCTGAAAAAAGAGCGAAGCAGGAGCCTTATCAATTAAGTGGTGGCATGCGACAACGTATTATGATTGCGATGGCCTTAGCCTGTACACCAGATGTGTTAATTGCAGACGAACCAACAACGGCACTAGATGTAACGATTCAAGCTCAAATTATTGATATTATTCAAAACCTACAAAAACAATTAGGAATGAGTATTATCTTCATTACGCATGACTTCGGAGTTGTAGCAGAAGTTTGTGATAAAATAGCGGTTATGTATGCGGGACAGGTTGTAGAAGAAGGCACAACTGAAAGCCTTTTTGAAAAACCATTACACCCTTATACGAATGGACTTATTCAATCCTTACCGAAGCTATATGAAGATCAAGAAGAACTTTCTACTATTCATGGAACTGTTCCAAGTCCATACAATTACCCAATTGGCTGTCGTTATGCAGAACGCTGCCCATTTGCTACAGATTTATGTCGTGACAAACAACCTGAACTTCTTACAGTCGAGCAAGGGAAAAAAGTTAGATGCTGGATGTACAGCAATGAATGGCAAGGAGAAACACTTATGAAGGAGATGACAGTATGACAACGGCACATCAAACACAACCACTATTACAAGTAAATGATTTAAAACAGCATTTTTTCTTAAAAAAAGAAAAGCTCTTCGGCCCACAACAGGTTGTTAAAGCTGTTGATGGTGTTTCCTTCGATATTATGCCTGGTGAAACACTCAGCATTGTAGGAGAATCTGGCTGTGGAAAATCAACGACTGGCCGTTCTATTTTAAGATTGGATGAGCCTACTTCAGGGGAAGTATTGTTATTCGGTAAAAACTTAGTGAATATGAGTAAAAAAGAGCTACGAGCTGCACGGAAAGACATACAAATTATTTTCCAGGATCCATATGCTTCTCTTAACCCACGAAGAACGATTCGAAAAATGTTAACGGAAGCTATGTCTATTCAAAAAATAGTACCACCTGAAAAGCAGGAAGCACGTATGTTGGAATTAATGTCCCTTGTAGGGTTACGTCCAGAATATTTAGAGCGTTATCCACATGAATTTTCAGGTGGTCAGCGCCAGCGTATTGGTATCGCGAGAGCCCTTGCTGTTAATCCTAAAATTATTATTTGTGATGAATCTGTTTCTGCCTTAGATGTTTCCATTCAAGCACAAATATTAAATTTACTGAAGCAGCTACAAAGAGATTTAGATTTAACATTTCTATTTATCTCACATGATTTAAGTGTTGTTCGCCATATTTCAGACCGTATTATGGTTATGTATCTTGGGAAGGTCGTGGAAATTGCTGATAAGCAGTCACTGTTCTCACAACCACATCATCCTTATACAAAAGCACTGTTTTCATCTATTCCAGTGATTGATAAGCAACATCGCAAGGAGCGTATTATTTTAAAAGGAGACCTACCGTCACCTCTTAACCCACCTACTGGCTGTAGCTTTCACACACGTTGTCCATTCGCAACAGATAAATGCAAAGCAGAAGTTCCAGCATTACGAGAAATCACGGCAACACATAAGGTAGCTTGCCATTTTGCAGAAAATTTAGTTTAATGTACTTTACACAAATAAAATAATTGGAGAGGTCATTATGTTACAACTAGAAACCTTCAACATATATATTCTCCTATGTGTAATTGCTCCAATTATTGGAGCTTTTCTGCTTACTTTTATATTTATTTTCGAAAAACAAATCGATAGCCTTGAGGAGGAAAAAAGAAATTTAGAGCTTGAGCAGGATTTACAAAGAGCGAATATTCTCCAGTTAAATCAGCAAATACAGCCGCATTTCTTTTTTAACGCATTAAATTCATTACTAAGCCTAGCCCGCATCAATCGAAAGGAGGATTTGGTTGCGGGCATTGAGGCCTTAGCAACGTTTTTTAAATTTAAATACAATAATCATGAGGTTTTAATTGCATTAAAAAACGAGGTACAATTTGTCGATAGTTATTTAAATATCCAACAGTTACGCTTTGGACATCGTTTGACGATTCATAAGCATGTGGATGATGAGGCCCTAACTGTCCCGATACCTCCATTTATTCTGCAGACCATTATTGAAAATGCATATAAACATAGCTTTGAAAAACATATAGGACCTGCGGAATTATCTATTACGATAAAAAAAATGGATAACATATTATTAATAGAAATTAAAAATACACAACCACTTGAAAAGATAGAACATACTACTGTGCTAGTAGAGGACGAATTGCAGCAAGGTTACGGTCTTGAAAATATTAGAAAACGACTTGAGCTTATTTATGGACTCGAAAATATTTTATTCTCGATCCAAAATAATGAACAGTTTTATACTGTGACAATCCATGTTCCCGCTTAGGCTTTCTATCAATTTGAATGTGAAAGGAGAATGACACCTTGAATATATTAATCGCAGATGATGAGCCGCTAGAATTAGAGCAAATGATTTATTTATTAAAACCTCATTTTCCTAATTGGACATTCCATACTGCTCAGGATGCCTCACAAGCTCTGCAATTAGCTAAAAAGCATCGTATGACCATCGCCTTTTTAGATATTCAAATGCCTGGGAAAGATGGAATCACTTTAAGTAAGGAACTAAAGGAGCTTTATGAAGTTGATATCATTATGGTAACTGCTTATCAGACCTTTGAATATGCCCAACAAGCATTGCGTATCGGGGTAAAGGATTATCTTACAAAACCAGTTATTGCTAGCGAATTAAATGCTATCGTGGAGAAATATAAAGTGTGGAGCTCTAACCATGATGCAATCCAAAGCGCACTTTCCTATATTCATGAAAACTATTATGAAAAACTGAGTTTAAATATAATTGCAGAAAAGATTCATTTGAACCCTAGCTATTTAAGCCGTAAATTTTTGGAGGAGCAGTCCGTCGGAATTAATGAGTATATAAACAATTATCGACTAGAAATGGCTGTGAAGAAAATAAATGATAATCTGGATGCAAGTATGTCTACAATTGCAGAGAGCTGTGGTTTTAATAGCCAACACTATTTTAGTGTCGCCTTTAAGAAAAAATATAACCAATCACCACGACAATATAAATCATCTAAAATAAGTAAAGGTAATTGATTGTATGCTAAAGAAAATTCCATTGCTCGTACCATTTGCAAGTTTAAGCACTGCGGCAGGTGTTATCATTCTTTTAGCTAGATGGATTCATGGGAACTTATTATTGTCCTCACCCTCAGCCCTTATTTCTTTTGGCTTTATGGCAGGTATTTGTTATACATTAGCAACGGCTATTTCGTTTATTGTACTCGGCTCATTGTTAAATAAGAGTGATTACACGCAACATCAACATACACAAAGTTTTTTACTTTTTACGATACAGCAAAAATTAAGTGGCATGAATTTAAAAGTGATACGGCTATTTTATCTTCTGACAGGCATTGAACTATGGCTAATTCAATTAATAAGCATCAGTGTATTATCTGAAATTATGTTAAATATCCCTGTGCCTATTACACTTTTTTTATTTTTAATTATCATGTTACTTCTTGATCGGATCATGTCAGTGAAAAGTATACTATGGCTCGAAATTTTATTTATTATTGCTCTTTTTTCTTTACTTATTTTTATTCCCATTTATTACTTCGTACAAAATGGCGCAAGTACTGTATATGAAGGAATTCGCTTATACCACCCGTATTTATTTTATTTTAAAAATAGTGAGATCCTACTCTTTTTTGTTATAATTCAACTAGCTGTTTTAGGACAAGTTCTCTTTGATAAATCGACTTGGTATTTAATTGCATTTATTAAGCCAAAAAAAGTGCGTCGTAGTCTACTTTCATCAGGTGTGATCTTAGCGTTATTAACACTGTCATTCACAGCCATCTTAATGATTGCTTTATATGGTGGCTCCTTTGGCCAGTTTCAAGTTCTGATTTTCACATTTTTATATGAAGTACAACCAGGCTTTCTAACTTTTGCCTTCCTTGTTATTGTTCTATTAGCTGTTGTAACGACCTTACTAGTAGACATGCGGGCAACGAAACGATTTTTTGTGAAGAAAAGACCTTACTACTTTTATTTGATTTGTCTAATGGTTATTATATTAATTTTTTTCTTATCTATTGATTTAACTATTTTAGGTGTTATCTATTCTTTCGCCTTCTTACACATTTCAATGCTACCGTTTATGTTAATTCTGTTATTTACTAATCGTAGCATTCATCAACATAGCTGGCTGGTTCTACTGCTTTCCATGATTATCGGATTAGGTGTAGGTCTAAACTTTAACATGCTATATGGATTAGCTGCTAGCTTTATGATTTCGTGTATCTATCAATTAATGCTACAAACTGAAACTAAAGAAAAGAAGCCTGAACACTAGATTTTTTCGGGTTCAGGCTTTTGTCTTCAATTAGCTGATATAAAAAATAAATAGGCTAAGTAATAGGAGACTGACAATAGCTAAACTGATAGAAAGATAATTTCTTTTTTCCTCTCGACCGTAGCAGTAGTCTATAAAAATGGAACTAAAAAGAATAACAGTTAAGTATCCTCCAATGATGACGGTATATAAAATCCACCCTTTTACCATAAATAAAATGAGCATGACGATATTCAAAGCTTTAAGAGTCCATACAGCACGTCGATGGCCCCTAGAAACATACCCCTTTGGAATGTTGAACCTTTTCCTCATTATTTTTTCGACAAGCATATGAATAGCTAGTAGAAGGACTAGAAAAACAACATAACCTTTCATTCCAAATTTAGCTTGATCTTTGAGAGTGAGGTTTTCATAAGCCTTTGTCAGTTCTCTATTATTAACTTTATAAAATGATTTATGGTCATGATCTTCTATTAGAATACTTTCCTCACCTATGAACATCTTCAACTTAATGATCTGGTCATTTTCAAACTGTGCCCAAACATCCTGTATGGTACGAAATAAAAATTGGTTCTCTTCATATTTCTGTGTTACTGTGGCCTGCTGTAATAGCTGCTGTAATAATTCCTTTTCGGGAATTTGTTTATATACTTTTTGGCCAATCGTCCACCCAGGTCTTCCCGCTAGAAAGGTCTCCTCATCTGAATTTGAAATCATCGTATATTTTTTTACTGTTTCTTGCTGTGCCAGGGTAACAATTGAAGCTTGACGAGTTTGCTCCATCTGTCCTAATGGCCCCATCTCTACTAACAAAAGTAGTATGAGTATCGCACCTATAAAAATCAGTGGATATGACCAGCGTTTTGTTACCTTTTTTTCTTGCTGTACTCGCTGTAGAATATCCTGCTGTAATGATTGCGTAAATCGTGGTGCTTCGCCAAGTTCTTGATCCAACTTCTCTTTAAAAGTTGTCATCTACTAACACCTCCCACTCACTTTTCTCTAATCTTTCCTGTAACATTTTTCTTGCTCGGTGCAATCTAGTTTTAATCGTATTTTCTGTACATGCAAGAATATCTGCCATTTCCCTGATCTTTAATTCCTGATAATAATAAAGGATAGCTACCTCTCGATAAGTAATTGGTAACTCAAATAAAGCACACTTTAATGTTGATCGCTCATCCTTAACTACTAATTCCTTTTCCGGAGTACGTTTACTTGCACCCATATGTATTTTTTCCATCAATAGATGTCGTTTATTTTTCCAACTTCGTAGATAATCATGACTTTTATGTACGGTAATTTTGACTAAATACGTCTTTAGGGAGGATCTTTGTTCAAAACGATTCTGCTGACGATAATACGCGAAAAATACATCCTGAACAATTTCTTCAGCAATCGACCAGTCCTTTACATATAGATAAGCCACTCGTAAGCAATATTCACCGTGCTCTTCCATAATGGCTGCTAAATGCTCACTCACC
Organism: Lysinibacillus sp.; assembly: GCF_032093475.1. Classification (NCBI taxonomy): domain Bacteria; kingdom Bacillati; phylum Bacillota; class Bacilli; order Caryophanales; family Bacillaceae; genus Lysinibacillus; species Lysinibacillus sp. Next base: position 43,049 of record NZ_DAMDAY010000019.1, read on the forward strand.
CAAACACCTCCTATACACATTCACCCTATAGTCGTAATCCATTGCTTATTGGTTTCAAAAAAAGAAAATAACCGCTACGTTTTTACGATGGACATAATTTTTCAAAAACTCCACACAATAAAAAAGCATTGTAACAAGCATTTTTTTCATCGTTGATTTTAATGATTTTATTTGGAATATGTCGGTTATACACTGTATTTATCGTATTCGTATGCCAAGAAGCATACTTTTTTTCTTTTTTCTATTGAATAACTAGCAAAAAAACTGTTATAGTGAGATTGTTTGTCTGACGTCTGACTAATTAGATCTTAAGCTGTTCTTTTGAAATTGGAACATCATGGCAAAAAATATTATATATAAATATGGAGGAAATGATGAGGTACTTAATATCCTTGTGTGGATTGTTACTTGTTTTTGCATTAGCTTTTTTAATGAGTAAAAACAAAAAAGAAATAAAATATAAATATATAGTTATTATGTTAATCATCCAATTTTTATTGGCAGCTTTACTACTCAATACAACAGTTGGTTATGTTCTAATCAAAGGAATCACAAAAGTATTTGATCATTTATTATCATATGCCAATGCAGGTATATCATTTGTTTTTGGTGGTTTAGCAAATGAAGGAGAATCACCATTCTTTTTAACAGTATTATTACCGATTATCTTTATTTCAGTCTTGATCGGGATTTTACAACACTTTAGAATACTTCCCTTATTTATGAAATGGATAGGATTATTTTTAAGCAAAGTCAGTGGTATGGGAAAATTAGAGTCCTATAATGCCGTTGCTTCTGCTATGGTAGGACAATCCGAAGTATTCATAACGGTCAAAAAACAATTAGATAAGATTGCCCCTCATCGTATGTATACTTTATGTGCATCAGCTATGTCTACCGTTTCGATGTCAGTTGTTGGAGCCTACATGACAATGATTGAGCCTAAATATGTTGTAACGGCCATAGTCCTGAATCTATTTGGGGGCTTTATCATTGTGTCCATCATTAATCCTTATACTGTAGATGAAAAGGAAGATATCTTAACG
>NZ_DAMDAY010000020.1:0-43508 GCF_032093475.1 Lysinibacillus sp.
TATCCAGCAAGTCTGCCATGGCTGTCTGTCCATGATTGACCTTTCCATTCTCATACATAGCAAAAGTTATTTGAATAGGCTCCTCGAATTTAAAGCGGAAGCCTTCTTGACGCTTAAAGATCATATTCCCACCCCAGTACTATATTAAACATTGATATTGCTTTGATTATGACACGCTGCCCTACTTACAACCAGAGGGAATAAGTAACATATTTTACCGTTGAATAGCCTAATTTATGACTATTTAGTGATAATTTTTAGTTGATGATTCTTGCCATAAAAAAGAGACCACCCATTGAAGATGGCCACTCGTTGTGTCTAAATTTGTCCGCTGTTTCCTTGACCAAACTGCTGTTGTCGATTAATGCGAATAACTTCCTTCCACGTATCGCGGAATTCCGTCACCAATCCTTCTACTTCTTCAATAATGGCTACATCATTTTGAATGTTCGCTTCGACTAAACGATGATTCATATATTCATAAAGAGGAAGCATTTGTTTCGAAATTTCAATATCCATATTGAGTGTAGACATTAGCTCGGCAATAATTGCCTGGGCCTTTACAAGATTTGTATTTTTTTCTTCTATTTCTTTCTCTTGTATTGCTAGTTTAGCCTTGTGCATAAACTTCAAGCATCCATTATAAAGCATTAACGTCAGTTCACCAGGGGAAGCAGTGGTTACACTATTTTGTTTGTACGCATTTTGTGCTGTTAAATTTGCTGCCAATAAAGGACAACTCCTTTGAAAGGTTACTTATTTACTAGTTTAAACCATTTTCCGAAGAAAAGCTATTTGATCAATTACGCCTCGGCGTAATTGTGTCTGGATTTTGAATTACGCGATCACAATTCACTCCTTTTAAAATCCATGACATCCGCCGGGGCTTTATCTTCCATTCAGCGGGCGACTTCCACCACGCTGAATTTAAGGTATAATATTAATTCTTTTTGTCATAATACATGCCATCCATCACACGAACATTCGAATAAGGATTGAAATATTGCTCTTCGCTTTTTTTCGATTTTTGTAGATTTGCCATGTCTTGCTTCACAGCGCTCATGATAGCAGACAATCTTTCTTTAATTCCATTATCTAATTCGAGCAATGTACTATGAATGCGGTTTTGTTCATCGAAATGAAAGCCCTCTTTCATTAAGTCTTCAATAATCGTCCCACGCTTGTCCAGCATGTTGTTAATTGTATCGATATATTCATCGCGGTCTTCGCCTTTAGGAATTTCACCCAAATGCTTAAATAAATTAGCTGACGCCTGCAATAGTTGATCTATTAGCTGCATTTTATTCCCCTACCTTGCTATGTTAGAAGCCACTCCGAAACTTTAGCCCTGCATGAACATACTAGACTGTGAATTTGCCTTGTTAATTGCTTGTTCCATAGCGGTAAATTGTTGCCAATAACGTTGTTCTACACTTACCAATCGTTTTTGCATTCTACCGATACGAGTTTCTATGTCAATCATATTTTTACCAATATTATATTGACTGTCAGTCATTGTAGATCGCCCAGCTTTTTTCTCAATTTGTAATTTAAAACTGTCAATTGAATCTCTCAAACGTTTTGCTATTCCACGTGTATCAACAGTTTTGGATTGTCCAGTCACGGGATCAATGACCGTATCTTCTGCTTTCCCCATTTGGGTAAACATCTTCGCGACTTGATCAGGATCTTTTTCTAAAGCTGCACGTAATTTAGCCTCATTAATTTCTAATGTACCTCCATCACTAACTTTAGAGGATGTTGTTATCCCAATTTCGGATAATGAGTCTATTGTTCTATCACTTAATCCTCCTATCTCTCCAGAAAAGTTTGCTCGCATTTTAGATAATCCATCTCTTAAAATAGAATCATTTCTTAATAGACCACTTCTAGCTTTCTCTTCCCATAACTTGATATCACTTTCCGACATTCCTTCCCTTTGCTCACCTGTTAGGGGGGCATAATCACGATATTTAGTTTCTTTTAAAGAGTTATTAAGATCAGTAACTAACCCATTGTAAGTTGTCACAAACTCTTTGATTTTTGTCATCATCGCATCAGTATCCTGAGAAGCCGAAACCGAAACCCCGTCTGTAAGAGAGCTATAATCAGTATTAAAAGTACCAGTTAACTTTATAGAATATCCTTGGATATTTATTGTGTTGGTTTGACTTTCCATCTCTAAATCATTAATTTTATATTTTGCATTTGTTCCTTTACCAGAGATGTTAACTGTTGCTTCTCCAGATGGGTTAGCATCTGTGTTACTAACAAATCCAAGTTTATTAAATAAGTCAAACCCAGAATTATCAATCGTTTCAGATTGATCTTCATTTACTGTTTTAACACTTTTCAATTGAATATCAGCAGATACATTCTCTTTATTAGTTCCTGTATTATTTGCTGAGATAGACATTTGGCCATTAGAAAATAAAGCTGTTACACCTGCACCAGAAGAATTAATTCGTTTAATAAGTGAATCCACCGTATCTGTTGCCTTAAATTCAATAATAGTATCTTTCATTTTACCATCAGCTTGCACTGCGCTTATTTTAAATTTACCATCATTTAATAACCCTAAATGTTGTAGTGAAGTACTTGCTGAAGGAATCTCAGAAGTTCCCCCATGTGTAGCAATCTCTACTTGAGAAAAGGCTTTTGAAGAGCCCCCTATAGTTTGTAACACACCAAGTTTAGCAAGATCCCCTTGGTTCCCATCATCAAATTGTAATGTTTTCCCTTCTTTTGTCTTAATATTTAATTTCCCTGTCTTGGCATCAAATGAAGCATCCAAGCCTTCGGCTTTTAAATCAGTAACCAATTCCCCTATTGTTTTATTAGGATCTAAGTTTACTGTTTTGGATGCCTCACCACCAATAGAAAAAGTTAAACTAGATCCTAATATCCCCAATTCGCCGAGGGTAGTAGAAGTTTTTGCTAAAATTTCCTTATTCGCATCATTAGGATCCTGTATTTTTATTGCAGTGGACGCATAAGATGTTGTAAAACCTAACTGGTCTCTTAAAAATGTTGCACTACTCTCATCAGCTATTTCTACCTTTTTTCCACCGAAAGAAAACCTACCTGTATTCTTATCATATGTAAAGCCCTCAGAAACAAGGTCAGATACTTTAGTATTTGGACCAATAGTTATGGTTTTATCTATCCCATCTATATTAAGGTTAATACTCCCTTGAGCTATTCCTAAATCTACAACATTATCAGTGTCTGTAGCGTTTCTAAATGTAGTCTGTTCTACTGTTTTTGCACCTGATGTCGCTGCAGTAGCAAGTTCTTTGACTCCTTGAATATTTAAAGAACTTGATGCACCTGTTCCAGCAGTAATCGATACTTTATCCGCATTTGCACCAGATATCGTAGTAGATTTTTTCACAAAGTTACTAGACAATAAAAAATTATCAAATAAATATTTACTAAATGTATCTATTTTTGTATTTACGCTACGATAAGCATCTCGTTGCCATTCATATTTTGTCTTTTGTTGTTGTAATTTGTATAGTGGTGCTCGTTCAGCAGACATTAACTTTGCAACAATACTATCAATGTCCATCCCCGAAGCTAAACCGCCAATTCTAGTTACCATTTTATTTCCTCCTATATTTTTTTATATTTTTTCGTCTACTATCATTCCTACCATTTTCTGCATTTCATAGAAAGCATCAAGCAATTTTTTTGGTGGAATCTCTTTAACTATTTCATCAGTATCTTGATTCACTACAGTTACATAATACTGTCCTAGGTCTTCATGATAAACAAACTTGGAAGAACTATAATTAACATTTAGAAAATCATTAATCGCATCAACTGCTTGTTGCAGCTTTTCTGGTGAAATATCTCTTTCTTCTCCAACAGTAGTTCCGATTTGTGGTATAGATTCAGTTGTACGAATAAGCTCTGTATTCTCCTGTATAGTCACTGTTTTTGCATTATTTGTAGCACTCACTGTATCAATTGATTGCCCTTGAGTAACAATACGCATTATCTATAACCTCCTAAACATTTGAATTTCTTATATGTATTATCGGAAGTATTTTATGAAGTTTCACGTTTTTGGTTAAACAAAAATGGGCATCTATTTTTTCTATATATTAGTATGTTTTTCCGCTCTAAAAGACGTTAAATTATTTTAGTTGCATTAACCTTCAAAAAAATGGCTATTCGATGCTTGTTCAAAGTCAGAAAAGAATTCATCTAGTAGAAAATTGAAAAGTAATGATTTTCCACTATTATTGATTATCTACTTCACTCAATGGAAATTTAAATAAAAAGAAAGATCCCGATGTAAAATGTTGGTCACTATACAAACAATTACAAAATAAGGAATCCCTCTTAAACCAGAATAACAAGTTATTAAAGTTAGTTTCGCTCACTCAAAACTTTCTTACTAAGGTAAAATGGCAATTGGTCTTATGTGAGCTCGATAATATCCACGAAAAGGTACGGTTCCAACGCTCATCCCTATTTTGGTTGGTAGCTGCCACGATGCGGATGTGGGTCCGATTAACTACCTTGTATCGTTGAATCATTCTTCGCTTTCTAATTTGGGAAGCCATGCAACTCGTCGTTAGTTGAACATGCCAAAAACGTTATTAGCCATTAATTCAATCACAATTATAGTGGGCAAAAAATATTTACCTTAGGAGTCCGTCACGGCGAACGTTCTAAAATCAAATTACATGTTAGTATGTTAGTTTTACTTATGAAACCGCGATGCACTTGTAGAAACTATCAACTTAAACATAATGGTCCCATTTGCGAATCCCTTGTAGATAACTGGTTTATCCGCGATTGTGACAGACATACTTTTTTCACTTGAACATTTCCGAATTTAGTACCTCATTTTATTCAAAAACTCTATGTTATCTTTTGTTTTTATAAATTAATTGGTTCTTACTTGCTCTCTTTAACAAGCATATCAAATTCATATTCACTAATAAATGGAACACCTTCTATTTTAGCTCCGTCAAAAGCGGTATTATAAAACTGTAAATTTGAATGTTTGGCTTTATGTACAAACCACTTTAAATACATATATAAATTCCTTTGTGTATAAATGTCCTTGCCGCTATTAGAACGAATTGTTAACAAATTTTTCGTTTTATTATATACAATTCCCGAGGTTGAACCAGAAACATGTGATTGATTCCCTTTAAACCCAAAATCTTGTCCAAATAAGACGATTCGTTTATATGTAAGCACTTCCAACAAGCTGATTGCTGTAGTAGCCACTGAACCACCTGTATCTAGTAATGGATGTTGTAATTTATTAGCTATCCGTTCCGCTTCATGATATCCTTTTTGAAATAATATATAACGCTTTCCATCTAGCATCCTTGTCGTGTCCTTATAGGCAGTACTTAGATAAAATAAAGGACCGTTATAATTAACATTTTGAAATTGCCGCATAGTTATTCTATTGGAATCTGTTACAATCACTGCATCAGGAATAACGCCAAAGTTTAGTAGAGCATTCAAAGCAGATCCTACACAAAGAATATATAACTTGTTTCGATGTTTTACTAAATAAGGATAGGTTTTTTGTAAAGAAGGGCCACTTGATACTAAACAGGCTATTTTTGAGGAATCAATAGATGTCTTATACAAAAGCATATCAAATTCCTCATGTGCTACGTTAGCTTTGAAATTATCGTACATAATTTCTTGAAGCTCTTTAAAGCTTCTTTGTTTCATTTTAATGTCTACTAAAAATAAATAAAGTGGGTGATTACGATCCATTGCATTAACCCATGCTTGAGGAAGAATCAATTGAGTATCCTCATCTATGTACAAATCCTCAATACGCCATACAATTTGAATGCGGGAATCATTTTGTAGATCCATATATATAGGGGAGTTTTCATAAAGGCTAACTTCATATTCATCCAATGCATACACCGTAATTAATGTATCATTCGACGATTTTATACATTCAGTTAATGCCTTTAAATGATACCCGAATCCTAGCCCTAATAAAAAATATTTCCTAATTGGTTTATCTACCTCTTTATAGATTAGCTTTTTAGCATCTTCATATGGTCTATACATACCATATATACTATATCCGTTTATCTTTAAAGTTGGGCTCCCGTCTTTTGCAATTAGTGTTTCGTATTTAATGATTATCCCTCGTCTTTCATATTAAATGATTTTACCAAGCACTTAACCCGCCATCAATTAAAATATTTTGCCCTGTCACATAACTGGAAGCATCTGAAGCTAAATAAATTAATGCGCCGACCATTTCCTCTGCTTGTGCCATTCTTCCTAATGGGACACGATTTCCGTAATTTTGCTTAAACATTTCATTTTGCCCACTTTCTACTCCTCCTGGGGTAATTGTATTTACACGAATACCATCTTTTGCCCAGTAAGTAGCTAGATACTTTGTAAGTGCCACAACACCACCTTTAGAAGCTGAGTAAATCGCTGGTGTGTTGATTTGACGCTCTAGATAATATGAGCCATCATAAATCCGATTATCTGGACCCATAACACCATATATAGAAGCAGTTTGAATGATTGCCCCTCCTGTACATTGCTGTTTCATTACTTTTCCAACATGCTTTGCCACAAGGAACATACTATCTAAATTTGTACTCATAATTTCTTTCCATTGATCTAACTCATATTCTTCAAAAGGGGCAAAAAAATCATTCAAGTTGCTAGATTTTCCAGCTGCATTGTTATGAAGAATGTCTATTGAACCAAACTTAGCAACAACAGCCTCAACCATCTTTTTTACAGATTGCTCAGAAGTTAAATCACAATATACTGAGCTTGCTATGACATCATAGTTTTGCTCTATTTCTCTTGCGACTATTGTTGCATTTTCAATATTCATATCTACTATTGCTACATTGGCACCTGCATCAGCTAATCCCTTGCAAAAGTGACTGCCTAAAATACCTGCTCCTCCTGTTACGATTGCTGTTTTTCCTCTCAAAGAGAACTTATCAACATATGTCATATTAAACTTCCTCTTTTCTCTGCAAGAAATTGAACAATATCAAAATCTAATTCTGAATCAATATCATAAGAACGCTCTTCTGGCATAACATACAAAATTGTATTATTTGAAAATATAGATTGTCCTTCAAAAAAAGCTTCCCGTTTCCAAATATAGATTGAGGCATTCATATCGTATGTTTTTGGTGCATCTTGACGACGTACAATGGATGTTTCTAGTGACTTTGACAGTCGAACATAACCATCATCATGTTCCTCAACTAAGTTAAAGTAAGGATTTCTTCGTGCTAGTGCTCCCGTAATTAGATTTGAAGCACTGTTATGATTCTCAAGCATTACAACAGCATTTTTCAAATCTTCAACTGTACGCAGTGGTGAAGTAGCATCAATATCAACCAGTGTGTCAAATTTCAAACCACTAAGTTGTTCTGTTTGTTCAACACAATGCTGAATTACAGGTAGTTTTGCAGCTGTATCTGTTGCTAATTCTTCTGGACGTTTAATGGTATAATCTGCTCCATATTGCTTTGCTACTTTTAAAATTTCATCACTATCGCTACTAACAGTGATTATGTCAAAAAGATTACTTTTTTTTGCCTGTAAAATACTATGAGCAATTAGGGGTTTACCTAATAGCTCACGCAAATTTTTGTTTTTCACACCTTTTGAACCACCACGTGCACAAATTGTACAAATTCTAGTCATTATACACCCACTCCTTCAAAAGCGACGATTTTTCCACTGCTTCAATCATTTTTACAACATTAAGTCCCTCACTAAAAGTGCAACAACCTTCCGAATTATTCAATATAGCTTCATGTTGTTTAATATATGTATAATCTCTATCAATTTTGGTCAGTCGCTGAATCTCGCCATTACAGTTTATAGTATTTTCAATAAAATCAATTTTAATTGTCTTCTCATTTGTTTGTACAATAACAAACCGTTGGGTAATACGATCTAAATAATTCAATTCTAATGCTATATGCACTTGCTGATTTGTCTTATAAGAAATATGTACATAATCTTCTGATTGAATATTCAACTTGCTTATCTTGTTAGTTTTAGCAATTAGTAAATGCCATTCACCAAATAGTTCCATTAAATAATCTAATTCATGACTTAAATCTCTCAGAACGCCACCGCCTTGTTCAGAAGAGGCAGAATATCCTTTTGTATAATCTTCATTCGGTCTCCAACTAGGTAAATATTGACCTGCGTAGGTATTTACACTAACAACTTCCTCATCCTTTAAGAGCTCTTTCAATCTCTGAATTAATGGATGAAATCTCAAGTTATATGCAACAAATGTGTTACTATTATCAAAATAAACAGGTTCCATTTTTGCAAATAGTGGTTTCTCAATAAGAATTTTCCCTTTAAATTGATTATCTATAATTTCTCTCAAAGTTTTGAGATGAGCTACAGTTTCATTTGCAATTACTATGTACTCAAAATGATTTGTTTTAAAGGCACATTCTATTCTTTGATAAAAATCTAAATCTTGTTTAGCTCTTCTAGAAACAATTGAAACATCTATGCCCATCTCTCTTAAAATTCGTACATGTCTTTGTCCAATCGAGCCATATCCAATTACTAAAGCTTTCATTTTAAAATTTCTTCTTTCATAAATATTTTTGTATATTCATTATCTGCTCGTTTAAATTCATCGACTTGTCCAATATCTAACCAATACTCGTGGATAGGAAAAGCAGATGTTTTCTTTCCTTGTTCTATAAATTGATTGAAAAGTGTCGGCATATCATAAAACCTATCTACAGGTATATAATCAAAAGCTTCTGGACTCAGTACATAAATACCAGCATTAATAAAGCTACGATTAATTGGTTTTTCTTTTATCTTGATTAAATCCGTACTACTTGTTTCAATAACACCATAAGGAATTTGGTATTCATACTCTCTTACACACATTGTCGCAATTGACTGATGCTCTATATGAAATTGCATAAGCTGGTCAAAATTGATTTGTGTAAGCAAATCCCCATTCATCACAAAAAATGGCTCTTTTGGCCTTTGCTTTAGTAAGGAAAGAGCACCTGCCGTTCCCATTCGTTTATCTTCTTCCACATACTCAATCGTTACATCAAAGTCTTCACCATTCTGAAAATATTCTTGAATGACTTCTTTTTTATAATTGACTGAAAAAATGAAGTTCGTATATCCGTATTGCTTAAACCCTTCAATGATTGTTTCTAAAATAGGTTTATTTCCTACTTTCAACATTGGTTTCGGTATATCATTTGTAAGAGGTCGAAGTCTTGTACCTAATCCACCAAGCATTAAAACAACGGTATTTTTATTTGTAGAGTGGTCAAATTTATCCATAAACAAAATATTAACAATTCTATTCGCTCCATCTACTATCGGCAGTTGTTTTAACTGTTTAGAATGCATCAATTGTTTATATTTGTAATGCTTTTGTCCACTTTTAGCACTTGTTGGCGTAGAGTTCATAATGGCTGCAATAGGTACATCTAAACCTTCTCCTCGCAAAATACCTCTACGAATATCACCATCAGTAACAGTACCAAGTAAATGTCGGTCTTCATCTACAACAACTGCAAATTGCAAAGAGGATTCATCTATAATTCTCATAGTATCTAATAGCGTTTGCTTACTAGTCACCAAAATTTTTTCCCATTGCTTCACTTTATTTACACTTCCTTTGCAGGTACACCAAATGCTGTCATACCATCAGCAATATTTTTCACAACAACAGATCCTGCCCCAATTAAACAATTTGAACCAATTTCCATTCCTTGTATAATCGTTGCCCCAGTTCCAATATGGGCTCCTTGTCGTACATAGACAGTGCCTGATAACTTTGTTCCTGGAGCAATATGTACATGTTGTTCAATTTGACAGTCATGATCAATTAGTGCACCTGTATTTATAATATTATTATCGGCAATTGTCGTATTCGTTTGAATAATAACCCCAGCCATGATTTGAACACCTTGTCCTAACTTAACTGAAGGGGCAATAATAGCTGAAGGATGTATAATTGATTTGAAGTGATAGCCTTTATTATAGAAATTATGAAATATTTTTTCACGTAATGATGAAGGCCGTGTCATTCCTATACCAAGAACTAGCTCAACATCTGATGCTGAATAATTAAATATCACTTCATCATTTCCCAAGTAAGGTATCGAAAAACTATTTTTCTCTATTGTAGGAGCAGTAAAACCTAATATTCTCTCCCTCTGAGATACTAATATTTCTGTCAATACTGATGCATGCCCACCGTTTCCAATAATTATAATCGGCTTACTCATCTATAAGTTCATCCTCTTCATATGATTTTGAAGCAACTTTTCCGATGTAAGACCAATACTTTGAAGGTTCAACACCGTTTCCAGGTCTTTTTACAGTTAAATTGCTAGGTGAAAATACTTCACCAAGCCGAATTGCTTTTTTAGCAACTAGGCTTTTCCGTACTGGAATTCGATTTTGAAGCTCCGTAAATGTCGGTTTTTTAATTCCATCTCCCAATGCCTGCTCTATTTCTCTTATGCCAAAAATCATTGCTTTTAACTCATCAGGATTTAAAGAGGCTATATGATCAGGTCCTTCTAATGCCTTATCCAATGTAAAATGTTTTTCTATCACTGTTGCTCCCATACTAACGGCCGTAATTGGTATATGTATTCCCTCAGAATGATCAGATAAGCCTATCGGTAATCGGAAAATCCTATTCATTTCTTCCATTGCACTTAAATTGATTGAAGAGGCTGGAGCTGGGTATTGCGTTGTACAATGTAGAAGTGTTACGTATTGTTGTAATACCTGCTTTGCTTCTTTTGTACCGTAAAATTCTTGAACAGATTCTACTGTAACTGTTTCTAAGGGCTTTACTAAACCATATGCGATAAACGCTAATGCCTCGTGAATTTCCTCAATCGTCGCCATACCTGTTGATAAAATAATTGGTTTACGCTTTGTAGCCATATAATGAATAAAAGGTGCATTAGTTAACTCACCAGAGGGGATCTTCACTGTTTCAATGCTTAGTTTGTCTATTAAAAAATCGACACTTTCAAAATCGAAAGGCGTCGATAAAAATTCAATTTGCTCTATTTGACAAAATACTTGTAACTCTACAAACTCCTCATATGTTAACTCTAACTTTTTTAACATTACCAACTGAGAAGTAGCTTCACCTAAATTTTCGACTTGGTATTCTGCCTGCTTAGCTTGTTTTGTAACTAAATTTTCTGCTTTAAAGGTTTGAAACTTGACTGCATCAGCACCCGCCTCTTTCGCAACCTTTACAAGCTCCTTCGCCATTTTAAGTGAACCATTATGATTAACTCCTGCTTCTGCGATGATATAAGTCTTGTTCATAGGTCATAGAACTCCTTTTTTATAGAAAATGACGGTAACCCTTGTAAAAAGGTAATAATTTTTTCTGATACTTGACCATCTCCAAAAATCCGGTCATATTCATGGTTAAACTTTTTAGCTTTTTCAATAGTTCGACAAATCGCTTCTGTATCAAGTACTGTATTAAACACAGAGTTTGGTTGTTCACGCCCCTCTTGTCTCATTCCACAATTAACTGTCGGGGTTGCTAAATAAGGAACTTCAATCAATCCACTTGATGAATTACCTATTACAACTTCTGCATGTTTTACTGCACTTAAATATTTTAGCTGCCCTAATGAATCATATATTTTTGCATTGCGATATTGTAATGTGAATTGTTGGATTGCTTCATTAATCCTACGTCCACCATTATCCGCATTTGACTTCGTAAAGAGCAGGTTGACATTTGAATAATTTTCTAGAGCTTTCAATAATTTAAAAATGCCATCTGTTTCACCATTTGTTTCGGGATGATATGTAATTAAAAACATTGGTAATTGTTTATCTAGTTGGAGTTGCTCAAATAGTATATCCTTCGTCATCAACTTCAAATTCATAATATTTTCTATCCCGATAGCACCGACATTAAATACACGCTCTGGAGATTCGCCTAATTGTATAACACGTTTACGATGTGATTCAGTACTAGTAAAATGCCACGTAGCCATTTTACTAATAGAGTGGCGAATTGCATCATCGTATGCACCAAAAGTGCATTCGCCACCATGAATATGAGCGATTGGAATTTGCATAATAAGAGCAGCTTGAGCAGCAGCTAACATTTCAAAACGATCGCCTAAAAGAATAATTAAATCTGGCTGCAAACGGGCAAGTGCATCAGCAAACCCAATGGTAGCAAGTCCCATAGATTTTACTACACTTGTAGCAGTGTCTGCTGATAATAATATCTCTACTTTTTCATCTATTATAAATCCATCATACTCAATTTGTTTAAAGGTATTGCCGAACTCAGGTGATAAATGCATACCTGTAGCAAGTATCTGCAACTGAAATAACTCTTCTTGTCGAATTTTTTTTAAGAGAGGAAATAATAACCCATACTCTGCCCGTGTCCCTGTAACAGCACAAATCTTCCGTTTCACTCTTTATACCTCGCTTATAGGTGTACTTGGGATATTAATAATATTTTTTTTTAACTTTTCAGTTACTAACAAATCCATCTTTGGACATTGTTGAAACATCTTAAGTTCATGCATTGGTGTCCAAATAGGGCGACTCATTACACCCTGCTTATTAAAAAAATCTAATACTTCATCCCGATTATAACTCTCATCTAACAAAACTGTTTGTAACCAGTAATTACTTTGTGTATATGCAGGTTCCTTAAATAATTGTACCCCTTCTATATTTTCAAACATTTTCTCATAAGATCTCACTAAATTACGCTTTCGGGTAATAAACTCCTGCATTTTATCAAGCTGAGCACATCCTAAAGCGGCATTAATATTTGGCATACGATAATTAAAGCCAATTTCATCATGTATAAATTCCCATCGGTGAGGAACTTTTGCTGTAGTTGTTAAATGTTTAACATTATCAGCAAGTGTCTCATCATCTGTTAAAATTGCACCACCACCACCCGTAGTAACAATTTTATTACCATTAAAACTCATTGCACTAACTTTACCAAATGTTCCAGTATGCTTACCTTTATAAAAGCTACCTAATGATTCTGCTGCATCTTCCACAAGTACAAGCTTATATTTATCACATAAAACAACAAGCTCATCCATCATGCAAGGATGACCAAATGTGTGCATTGGAACTAATGCCTTGATACGACGATTCGTCTGCTTATTGTATAACTCACCTTGTCGTAGTTCTGCTACTTCTTCCAAATATGTTTCAAGTTCCATTGGATTAACACCTAATGTTTCCATATTTACATCAATGAAATGTGGGATTGCTTGTAAATAAGAAACCGCATTAGCTGTAGCAATAAAGGTCAGCGATGGCATAAGCACCTCGTCATTTGCTTCTACCCCTGCAACCTTTAAAGCAATATGTAGAGCAGCTGTGCCATTAACAACCGCCACAGCACGTTTCACACCCACAAATTTTGCTAAACTCTCTTCAAAACGGGTAACATATGAGCCTACTGAAGATACCCAACCAGTTTTTACACAATCAGTTACGTACTCCACTTCTTTTTCATTAAACGTTGGCTCGTGTAAAGCTACGAAATCTTTGCCATATAGCTGCTTAATACTTTCTACAAGTTCCATCCATTGTTTATTCATATATTATAAACATCTGCCTTATATTGAGATAAATTATTAGGATTTGTGAACCATTCAATCGTTTCTTCTAAACCTTTTCGGAAACCATCTTTTCCGCCATAACGTGGTTCCCAACCAAGTAGCTCTCTTGCTTTTTTATTCTCTGCCCATAAACGCTCTACTTCACTCTTTTCTGGGCGAATACGTTGTTCATCTGTCTCAATCGTTAAATTAACACCCATAATATCTGCAATCATTTCAGCCGTTTCACCAATTGAAACCTCATAATTAGATCCAATATTAATTACTTCACCAATTGATTTTTCTGAATTCATAACGGAAATAAAACCTTGAACGGTATCTTTTACATAGTTAAAATCACGTGTTGGACTTACAGCACCTAGCTTTATTGTTGTTCGACCACTTGCAAGCTGACTAATAATCGTTGGTATAACAGCACGTGCTGATTGACGCGGCCCATATGTATTAAATGGTCGAATAATTGATACTGGTGTATCAAAAGAGCGATAAAATGATAATGCCATCTGGTCTGCACCAATTTTTGACGCAGAGTACGGTGATTGTCCTTGCAATGGATGTTCTTCATTAATTGGTACATATAATGCCGTACCGTATACTTCGCTTGTAGATGTATGTACAACTTTTTCTACCCCTAGTTCTTTCGCAGCCTGTATAATATTCAATGTTCCAGTAACATTTGTATCTACATATGTTGCTGGCGAGTGATATGAATATGGAATCGCAATTAATGCAGCTAAATTTAATACATGTGTGCAGCCTTTCATTGCTTCTTTTACACCATATGGATCACGAATATCTCCTGAAAAAACATCTAGTTGTGATTTAACCTCTAAAGTAGATTGGTCAAGCCATCCCCACGAATTAAATGAATTATAATAGACAAAGGCACGTACATCAAAGCCTTGTCGAACTAACGATTCTGTTAAATGAGAGCCGATGAAACCATCAGCTCCTGTAACTAAAATTTTCATTTTGCACCTTCTTACTTAAATATTAACCTTTTTTATTTTTTGAGTTTTTAAAATAGCCAAAATTCTATTAATCACTTCAATAATTGTTGTGAGTAATTTTTGCTGTTCAAATATCTCCTGTTTCACATATTCTTGATCCATTATTTGTAGTCGACCATTATAAGCCCAATAGTATTGAAGAACAACACTTTGCAAATTATGTAAAAGCAAGGGTTGACTCACTACGCCATTGAGAAAAATTTGGAAATCCTCACTTAACTTCAATAAATTATTTACATCTTTACTCGGTTTTATTGCATTTAATATTTTTTGATAATGGATACTTTTATTTTTAATTTCTTCGTATAAATTTATTTCTTCTATTAAGTTAGCAAAATATTGTTCTTTACTTATACTATACATTGGGACTTTTTTCATTTTACTGTGAATATCCGGGATATCTTTTTGGCAGTAGTTAGCTGTAGCTTCTTTTAAGGAAAGTTGTTTTGCAAAGTTAATTTTTGCTCCACCTTCAGTTGCATTAATTACTGTCGTTGACAAACTATTGATTTCACTTTCAAGCCAATGCTTAAATTGAAGCCAAATCTTGGTTGTTTTAACAGGCTTCCCATAATAACCAAGGGTTAATTCAAATTCGTCTATTTTCTTGTTGCTCTCATTTAATTCATCATATTTTGTACCACTAGCATGTGTTTCCTTTTCACTTTCTCCGTAGGCTAAATCTTGCCCTACCAATATTACTGGATTACATCCTAAATAACACCCTAAACTAAAAGCAATATTAGCACAAGAATACCCCATTGAAATAGCAGTTTCATTTGAAAGCCCTAATAATTTTTGGAGCCAATTTGTTTCAGATACGCCTTTTCTGAATGGTATTAATATAGCATTATTAGTATTTTCAAATATACGATTATCTAACACTGGTGGCCCTACGATAATTGACTTTTCGGGCAACTGTACATCTGCATAAAAATAATCATATACTTGGTGTACTCGCTCTATGGAACAAATAAAATGAGGTTCTATACCTTCTGTAATTAATTTTTGAGCAATTGTGTCAACTGCAATCACAATAACCTTATCTTTATTTTTTTTTAAGTCCTCTATATTATTATTAAGAGACGGACCAGCTGCTACGACTACTGCTGGTACTCCTTTGAATATATCTTTCACTGCTAAAATATCTTTAGAGCGAATGATATTATCAATATTATTAAAATTTCTCTCCAGACCAATTAAATTATCTTCTAAATCATTTCCTAGACTAAATAATAACGTTGAAATGATTTGTCTAATATTACTTAACATTTCTTTAGCTGTTTGAAGTCCTTTCACACGATAATAATGTGTTAAGTATACATTTGTGTTTTTTAAGTATTTGAGATAATTAAAGTCATAAAATACTTTTTGTAAAAATATATTCAAATTCCCTATATTATTATCTACAAAAAGCAATACATTGGACTCCTTGAATACTTCCCCTAAATCTTTTTGTTGTACTACATAGGAAAAAAAACTTGGATTAGGTTCTATTATTATAATAATTGACTCGCAATGTTTATTTTGCTGAATCCATTGAATTTCTTCAACTGCATTAATACCAAAAACAAAAATAACTTCTTTCTTTAGGTTCGAGATTTCAACACTTTGATCCATTTCAATTTTAGAAAGGTACACTTCCCCATCTGCTAATTGAAATGTTTCTCGAGAATATTTCTTAGAAATAAACTTTGGGTATTCGAAGATGTTCTGTAAATCTGCAACATAATGTTTATCGTTATACTTTAAAACCTCTATATTTTTTTCAAACATAAGTGTCAAATCCTTCATAAATAAATTGAATCACAATGAGCAAAAATCAGTACTAAAAATTTCAATAATCAGCAGAGCTACTATCAGTAGGCGAAAAAGCTCTATTATTCGAAATATCGTTTCAAATATGAATTACATAAAGCAAGGAACACACACTACATTTAATAATGAGGATTCAATTGATATCTTTATTGTTAGTACTATTAATTTTCACTTTAGACCGTTATCGGCTTTATATTTCCAAAATATGGTTTAATTTCATAAAGAAATAAATCTGCAACTAAATACATATCTTCATTAATTAATGCTTCATTAATTTCATTTAAAAAATCAATGATATCATTTATATTAAACTCAACCTTTACATTATTTTGTTGTAATAACTCAGTTGCTTCCACTAACCAAAGCATGCCTTCACTAAAATCTTTAATCGCATCGAGCCCTTCTTTAATATTATCTATACGAAACTTTTCTTCAATATAATTACAGCCATTTGGAATCTTCTCTAGATACTCATTAAAACTTTCAATTACATCATTTACGATAGAACTCATCTAATTTCTCCTTATCGGTTACTATTTCTAATGTTTCTTTAATATTTTCGATAGATTTATCAACAATATCTAATATTTCCTTATAAAAGAATAAACTTTGATTATAAGACCTAATAAACGCTTCTTCGGGAGTTTCGTCTTTCTTCTCTAAAAATGCACCATCCAGCTTTAATAATATAGGTTGTAATAAGAAATCCATTTGAACTTCTTTAATTAAATCCATAAGTTCTACATCAATTTTGTCTAATTCTTCTAATATATTTTGTGAAAAATAAGTATTAGAAGAATTTAAATTTAGTGTTTCTATGCCTTTTTCAGCAACTTTTATCACTAAATCAGATAACTCTAGCTCCTTTTGAAGTTGGCTATTAATTAACTCATAATTTGGAATGTTATATATTGAATTACTTACAATAACAGTAATATCCTCTTTCACAAATTGATTAATGAACTTCTGAAACGCTAATTGCTTAAAGCCTTGTATTTTCGCTCCTCCTTCTGTACAATTATAAAATTCAATACCATTTGCTGAAAATAATCTACCCATTTCTTCAAATGTTTGCTTCATGCTTAAAAACGGACCATCTGTAATCACTTTTTCTTCGTTATAACCATCTATTTCAAAAAGCGTTCTTTTATCAGATGCTACCTCTTCTAATGTTCTTTTACCTTGATTGGCATCTGCATGTGACACATTATTAGTAAATGCTAAATCTTGCCCAATAAATGCAATCGGACCTGACGTAATAACCTGTGCTATGCTAAAAGCAAAATGAGCTACAGTACCTCCACCAATTATTTGTGGCATATCTTTGTCTATCGTTTTGTATATATAACTTGCAATAGAGTTATAAATCGTAGATGTAAAACTATATCCATGTTTAAATAGCGGACGAATTGCCCAATGATTAAATGGTGAATACAGTAGCGTAGTATTGCCTAACTCTAAATTTTTAAAGCTAGTATAATTAATCTCTGAACCATCAATAGAAACAACATAATGAGGTTCAATACCGAATTTTAACAAAGAGTTAATTGTTGTACCTGCTGCAATGATGATAACCTTATCCCTTATTTTTTTTAGTAGCGGTAACTGCTTATTAAGAGAAGGTCCTCCTGAAGCAATAATAACAGGGCAATTATATACTTTTTCTAAATTCGCAAGTGTAGAATCACCTAGAATATTTAATAAATTCAACGATAAATTTTTTTGCCAGCGCTCCGCACAAACACTTATTGTGTTAATGTTTACAGTAGTCCTTACTAAATAATTACGAACATCATTCAATACTTCTTTGTATGTTTCAATGAATAGTTTATTATAGTTTGGTGTTACTATTGTTTTAACCATTGTTTTAATACCTAAAGAAACTCGATCTATTAAGTACAATAATGTTTGACCGTCTTCTTTACTCCAAAAATAAACCCGATCGTGTTTTAAATGCCTCTCCTCCGCCTTAAGTTGCCCATTCTTTAATAGAGGATCTATTACAATAATGGACTCTTTTGTAGTTAAGTTTAATAATTCATCAACTATATAGCCTAACCCATATCCAAATACTATAAATGTATAATGTTTTTCAAAGGTAGACATTGCTATTTTTTGGGCTTCTTCAATTGGTCTATACTTACTATGTATGTAAAGATTATTAATTTTTAGTGTAGGGGTATTTTGTTTACCTTCGATAAACTCAACCACATATTGCGCTTCCATATAAATCACTCCCCCTTATATATCGACATTACATACTAATTATTTACACGATAACATCAATGAACATATAAAAATACAAATTGAAACAAATTTATTTTACGTTCCCTATGAATCGCTAGTATATTAAACGTAAAAAAACGCAAAGGAGTACTCCTTTGCGTTTTTTTAGGCTCTATTAACGTAATAGTTGTAGTACGCCTTGTGGTTGTTGGTTAGCTTGCGCTAGCATAGATTGTGCAGCTTGCATTAAGATGTTGTTCTTCGTGAAGCCCATCATCTCTTTTGCCATATCTGTATCACGGATACGTGATTCAGCAGCAGTTAAGTTTTCAGATGTAGCACCTAAGTTGTTAATTGTGTGCTCTAAACGGTTTTGAACAGCACCTAAAGATGCGCGAGTTTCAGAAACACGTTTTAATGCAGAGTCAATAATAGAAATCGAATTATCCGCACCAGTTTGTGTAGTGATATTAATACCAGCACCAATTGAACCTGCAGCAGTTAACGATGTTATCGCAGCACCATTAGTTAATGCGTTTACACCTAAAGCTGTTGCAGTCATTGTCATGATGCTTAAGTTAATTGATTGACCTGAGTTCGCACCAATATGGAATACTTTACCAGTAGAAGCCGTTGCAGAAGCTGGGTTTGTAATAGCTGTACCAGCATTAAATGAACCGTTTAATAATTTTTGCGTATTGAACTCTGTGTTATTTGCAATACGAGAAATTTCTTCTGATAAAGAGTTAATTTCTAATTGTAATGCTTCACGGTCAGAAGTTACGTTTGTATCGTTTGAAGATTGTACTGCTAATTCACGCATACGTTGTAGGATAGCGTGAGTTTCGTTTAAAGCACCCTCAGCAGTTTGGATTAAAGATACTGAGTCTTGAGCGTTTTTAGACGCCATGTCAAGACCACGGATTTGTCCGCGCATTTTTTCAGAGATTGCTAAACCAGCAGCATCATCGCCAGCACGGTTGATTTTGTAACCTGAAGATAACTTCTCAAGATTTTTAGAAGCTTCAGTGTTGTTGAAAGAAAGGTTACGGTGTGTGTTTAAAGCTGAAATGTTGTGTTGAATTCTCATTTGGAATTCCTCCTTGAATGTTTGTTTTGTCATTCCACATCCGTGTGGAATATCGGATTAGGTAGTATGTACTTCCTGACCCTTACAATCTATATATCGTAATTAGTTGAAAATGTTTAATAGTTTTTTAAAAGTTTTTTTATTTTTTATGTAATAGATTATTGATTGAAAATACTAGCTAAAGTGTGTATTTTTTATTTTTTCTTAAGTTGCTCTAAAAAACTTGAAGATGCTGTTAAAGCTTCTCGATTCTGTGCCTGGATAGCTTTAAAAACTTCGGAGCGATGTACTTTCACTGTTTTTGGGGCAACAATGCCAATTTTAATTTGTTCCCCTTCCACTGCTAATATTTTTATTTCTATTTGGTCTCCTATCATAATAGACTCATCTTTTTTACGTGAGAGCACTAACATTATTTCGCACTTCCTTCCAATGTTTGCATTGGGTAGCGTAGTGGATAGGTCTTATTATCTTGGAGGATAATTTGTTTCCCTAGTTTTTTATCCAAATTAATAATTAATGGAGCTAACAAATTAATGGTAGAGTCCTGCAACGTTTCCTTCATTGTCACAATTGTATATGTAAGCGCATCCTCTTCTTTTTCAATTTGTAACTGTTTTCGATCCTCGTCACTAATATCAAAGCTATAATCTTTTTTGAAGGCAAAAGGATAAGCTACTACAAAGCCTACTTCCATTTGATCAACTGATTGAAGTAATACTAATGGGAGACTTTCATCGATAGGTAGTAACACAAATTTTTTGTAATCCTCCAAGCCTAATAAACCTTGTTCAAATGTTAGAATATCTTGTTCTACAATTTCAATTTCTCCTAAAAATTTAGTAGCTATTCTCATTCTTTTTTACTCCTTTAAATAATGACGTCGATATTAACATCTGGTCTTTGTACCATTGTACTAATTACTTTGCCAGGTGTGTAGTCATGAATAGGTTTGTTCACCTTTGCGTCAATTATAGGTTCTCTTTTTTCAATATTAATGTCCGTAGTACCAGGTGTATAGTCGATTTTAACAGAACCTACAGAAGGAACAAATTTAATATTGAATGGCACACGATGAGGACCGTGGTTTTGTTTTGCGATATTTTGAATTGTAGCACGTCCTTGCCCTTTTCCCGCATTCTCCATTAATTGACGTCCCTCTCTTGCTCTACGTGCCATTCCTTCAAGCGCTCCTTGCTTACCTTCTTCTGCATAGTTTGCACTCGATTCCAAAGGACCAATCATTCCTATATCTCGTCTTGCTTGAGAGGAGTCGATTTGCAATATGCCTCTAGATGTACGAATCTCCAATATAGCTGCTGGCTGTTCAATCGTTTGGGTAGCTTTTGGCTGTTCAATATGCTGTCGCGGTTTGCTAATTTCAAGTTCTAGTTTTGCATCTGTTGTATGAATTTGAATTTGTGGAAGTCTCATCTATATCTCTCCTTTCAAGAAAAGCGTCTGAACAAATTGTCCAAACGCCTTTAAAAATTGGATATTTTCACATATAGCTACTCTACTATCTAATAAAATCTACTAATGTTTGTTGAATGATTTTAGCACCTACTGATAATGCAGCTTGATGAATAGATTCACTTGTAACCATCTCTGTAATTGCCTTTGCATAATCAACATCCTCGTTATTGGATAGTTGCTTAGTAACACTTATTTCACGGATTGAGAGACGATTTTCCATGAGCTCGACTCGATTTTGACGAGCTCCAACATCTGCTTGAGCCTCTAAAATGCGATTATGCATTGCCGTAATATCGTCCCCTGTACTTTGATCAGCTACGCCTCCTAGGGCATTACCGATTTCTTCCCCTGTAGCAGGACCACCAGCACGATTTGGATCTAATAAACCTGAAATTTTCTCCATCATTTTATCAACATCTTGGAAGAGACCAACACCTGGAGTATTTACATTCATTTGAATCCCATCATAGACCTCAATAACAACTGATTCTGAATTTACTTTTGTTGGGTCAATAACCCCATTTTCAAATAAAGGTTGTTGCGTATTTGTACCACTAAAAATAAAGCGATCTGCTATTTTTGTATTGCCTACATCCTGAATTTGTTTACGAATTTGATCAATCTCCATTTTAACTTTTTCGCGTTCTTCTGGAGTATTTGTATCATTCGCTGCCTGAATTACAAGTTCTCGAACACGCTTCATTTGTTCACCAACTTGGTTAAGTGACTCATCAGTCGTATCCAACCAGTTATTCACTTCATTCATATTACGTGTATATTGTTCTACTTGACCTAAGTCTCGACGATAGCCCATTCCTTTTACTGCAATTACCGGGTCATCTGAAGGTCTAGTAATTTTCGATCCAGAGTTAATTTGGTCTTGAAGCTTGGACATTTTGCCATAGCTACGGTTTAAGTTTAGAAGCATGTTATTGGATAACATAGATTGCGTTACGCGCATTTTTGTAAAAACTCCTTTCTAGTTTTTTTATAATCCTACTCGACCCATTCCATTGATGATTTTATCTAATGTTTCATCAACAACTGTAATCATACGTGCATTCGCATTGTATGCTTGTTGAAATGTAATCATATTTGTCATTTCTTCATCTAAAGAAACCGAGCTTACTGACGCACGATTGTTAGAAATTGATATTAACAAAGTTTCTGAAGTTTTATTTAAACGATAAGCCTCTTCACCATCTGTTCCTAATTTTCCTATCATTCCTTGATAGAACGAGTTAAATGTTGCCCCATCTAGGTCACTTGTTGTTATCGTTTTCCCCAATATTGTAACTGTTCCGCCATTTTGAACCATGGATTGAAGATTCGCTAGTTCAATTGCCCATTTACCGTTACCTTCCTCATTTGCTTGGGAGGAAGCTGCCAGCTTGGAGGAATCTGCAATAAGGTCATCATTTACTTTTATATTTCCTGCCGTTATTGGACCGCTAGAATCTGTTGTAAAGAAATCAGGGATACCGGCAGCACCTGATAAATCAAATCCTTCTGCATGCATAGCATTAAATACTTTGGCAAATTCTGCTGCTAATTTATCTAATTTAGCGATTGTTTCAGGATAATAACCTTTATTTGCATCATGTCCATAGGAATCAATAAGCGAAAGTAGGCTGCCTTTGCCTGGCTCCAATTGGTCATATGTAACAACCCCTGAATCCGTCATTCCTGATCCCGTTATTGTCATGTTATCGAATAAATTTGTTAAGTTATTGCCATCAATTTGAGTTGTACCACTATTGACTGCAATGCTCGCAAAGTCTTTTCCATCGACTAGCTTAATTTCAGTAGTCGTACCAAATGGTTTAAATATTATTGTGACGCTTCCTTCAGCAACATCACTTGCCAAACCGCCTGATTTCACATTTTTAATTGATACAGGGATGTACTCATTTAATTCGTCAATTAATGTATCACGCTGATCATATAAATCATTTGGAACGAGTCCATTCGGCTCTACTTCTTGTACTTGCTTATTAATCGCTGCAATTTGCTTCAAAATGGAATTAATACGTTCTGTTGCTACTTTTATTTCATTTCCCAAGTTCCCTTGAATCCGCTTCAATTGTGTATCTATGTAATTAAAGGATTCTGCTAAATGACTAGCACGTTCAATTGCTACTGTTCGAGACGAACTCTGTTCTGGGTTTGTGCTAACATCTTGAAGCCCCTTCCAAAATTGTTCCAATGCTGCATTTAAGCCAAATTGAGAAGGTTCGTCCATTATATCTTCCATTTGTGTAATTGCATTTGAACGAGACTCCCAATAGCCTAACTTATTCGTTTCCTGACGGTATTGTCTGTCAACAAATTCGTCGCGAATACGTTGAATTGAACCTGCTTCCACACCTGTCCCAAGATGACCAGGAAAATAAGGCGAATTCAAACCTGGCGTTGGAAAACCTTGAGTTGCTTGCATATTTACTCGTTGGCGAGAGTAACCTAGCGTGTTAGCGTTCGAGATATTGTGTCCTGTTGTGTATAAAGCTGTTTGTTGTACGAAGAGGCCGCGTTTGCTTGCTTCTAGGCCCATAAATGTTGAGCGCATGTTTCTTCCTCCCTTGTTATGCTTGTGAATCGAAATATGATTTTTTAGCTATATTGTTTGTGCCGCGGACCTCATTGCTAGAGTAATTCATTTGCTCTGTGCGAGGTCTTACGGCGTCTAGTGTTAGGTTGACGACTTGTAGAGATTGGAAAACGAGTTTTTGATTTAGATCATTTTGTTTTCGTAGGTCTTTGATGATTTGTATTAAGCGTTCGCGAACTGCTGATAGTGTTGCTTTGTCAGCTTGTTGTTCAGCAGCCTCGATGACATCTGCTACAGTTGTTTTGTCAGTTGAAGCAAGTCCCTTTGCTTCAAGGTAGTCCGTTACCTGTTTCTGACGCTGTTGCTCGAGCTTATCGATGGCTGCTACGTGTGCCTGCTCATCCTTGAGCAATTGGTCTAGAGCTTCGATATCGCCAGCTTTGATGATTTCTGTTTTTTTATAGGCTAGTTCAAGTAAGCTTTTATGCATTCTCTCTAGCATCGTTAGTGTAGAACTAATCGCTTCTACAGACATATCGCTATACACCCTTTCTGCTATTCCCTAGAAACGATAATATTTCAGCATATCCTCCGCTACTTTACGAGCATCTACTTTGTATTCACCAGATTCAATGTCTTTTTTCAATTGCTGTACGCGGTCAGCTCGTTCTGTACTGTAGGTTGAAACTCCTTGCAATTCCTGCGCTGCCTTTGAAATTTCAATTTTATCTGCAAAAGAAGCTTTGTTTGTATCTGATTTTACATTGCGCACTTGGTTTTTATAGGCGTTCACCGCATTAATTCCATAAGATGTAATTTTCATATCGAAACCTCCTATCTAAAAATCTTATCTTACTATTATTTCGGATTGTCTCACATAATGTTAAGTTTTCACATATAAAAAAGTGTGCTAATTTTGTTTAAAATTAACACACAATTCCAGTTATTAACGTTTTCGCTCTGAGTGATACGTGACACGATCACGTTGCTCTACACTTTCACGGAATTCCTTTGCCGCTTCAAATGTACGCAAATCGGCCTTTAATTCATCCTGACATTTCGTACAAAGCTTGCCTTTCGTTGTCAGGTGACCACAGTTATCACATGGATAGCCAAGGTTAGGGAACATGGCTGGCTGCAAACGACCTTTGCGAACCCATCTGTATAATAGCTCTTCTTCTGCTCCTGTTGCTTCCACAATGCGTTCAACTGTTGCTGCACGGTTTTCTCGTTTACGTAAGAAGCGGTAGACGATTTGATACAGTTCTTCCTCTGATTGTGCACATTTATGACAAACCTCTCGGACCCCTGTATAATTGAAAAATTCATTACATTTTGGACAATTACGAACCTCTGCCATCTATTTTCCTCCTCTTACAACATTTCTTATCTATGAATGTTATTTATTATACATTACACTTTGGTATTTTTAACCTTCAATTAATGTGAAGTATTGGACATTTTTAGCACCTGCTTGTTTTAACACATCTGCAGCATGCTGTAAAGTCGTTCCTGTAGTTTTTATATCGTCAAATAGAAGATAATCTTTATGCTCCACGTGTACATCCGTCATCAAGCGAAAAAGTGGTGCCGCATGTAACCGTTGTTCTCTATTTTTAGAGCTTTGTGTCTCGGTAGTAGTCTTTTCTAGTAGCTGAATATATGGGACATGAGCAGCCTTCAATAGTTCCTCTGTATGCGAAAAGGTGCGTTCCTGTTGTTTGAGGGGATGCACGGGAATTGGAATAAAAGTCGCCTTTTCTTTCTTAAAGCGAGTATATAGCTCCTGACGAAATACTTTTGCGAGGGCTACATCTTGTAGAAATTTAAACTGGTGTAAGAAATCTTTCATGTGATCATTGTATTGGTAGAGTGCGGTAGAGGAGTTTGAGCGTTGAAAGTGAGAGTTACACCTTTCACATATTGTCGGTAAAAATTGCTTTATTAAAAGTGTTTTCCAGGAAATAATGGTGTTTAACGATTGAGAGCATATTAAACAACGCGTTTCTATTTTATTCATTGAAAAATCCTTTCTTATTATAAAAAAGAATTTTTGCACGCGCCTCGTCCATCTCTGTCGTAATACCGTGATGAAAGTATAGGACGTCCCCATCAGGAAATTGAATATTTCGTCCGACACGGCCTGCGATTTGAATAAGTGCACTAGCTGTAAAAACGGGGGTTTCAGCCCCAATAACAGCCACCTGGACATTGCTGATCGTAATGCCTCTTTCTAAAATAGTTGTCGTTAATAATCCTGGCACTTCTTTATTTCGCAGTTTCACCACTTTCTCTTTACGCTCCGAATCCTCTGCATGCACAGCAAGTATATGTTCATTTATTAATTGAAAAAGTGGTGCTGCTATCTTCATTAAACTAATTGTCGGGAAAAATATTAAAAATGGTTCATTTCGACTCAAACGCTCCTCTGTCCATTGTTTAAGCTTCTTAGGAATCTTACCTCTATTAAAGCTTTTTTCATAGCCCCACAAAGCATGAAATTGAGGGACTGGTAATGGGTAATTGTGATAGCGCTTTGGGATAAAAGAGTAGCTTTCTTTGTGAAAAGACTGAAGTAACTTTTGTGCAGGGGTTGCAGTGACATATACAATGGGAGCATCATTTCTTTTCGCTTTTTCAACCGCTCTTTGCAATGTTTCATCAAATGTATAAGGAAAAGCATCTGCCTCATCTACAATCATGACATCAAATGCTTGTTCAAATCGGTAGAGCTGATGGGTCGTCGCAATGACAAGCTGAGCATAACCAGCTTGCTTGGATGCACCTCCATATAATGCATGAATGATAGTTTTAGGAAAAACTTGCTGAAAGCGTGGATAGAGCTCTAGTACAACATCTGTGCGTGGTGTTGCAATACAAACACGCAAACCACGCTTTAAGGCATCATGAACCATAGGAAATAGCAGCTCCGTTTTACCAGCGCCGCAAACCGCATGGATTAGATGCGAGCGTTGTGCTTGCACACTTGCTAATGCTTCATTTGCAGCCTGTTCTTGTAATGTAGTAAATTGTCCTGTCCATTGTAAGATATGGTTGCTCGTCTTTATCGCCTTAGGACCTGTCCAAACCATTAATTGTGTACAGCTACTTACCCTCCCCATCTTGATACAATGCCGACAATAAATACATGGTTGCTGACACTTTGAACAATCAAATATCGTGAATAATTGTCGATTTGTATTATGGCAACGATTGCATTTTATAACTGGCTTCATTTGAATTCCTTCTATTAAACAGAAGTATTTATGATTGATTGCTTTATCCATATCATCTTTTGAAAATGGAGCATGATTCTTCAGCCAAATGCGACCTTCATGGAAATCACGCATTGCGGGCGGTACTATCCAGCCTTTATATCTCATTAATCTTTCTCCCTTCATAGAAAAAAGCCTCTACTTTTGCAGTAGAGACTCATTCAATTCAAATTATTTTTTTGTCCAGCCTAAGCCTAAAGATCCTTCACCTAAATGTGTTCCGATGACCGGACCGAAATAGCTTAGTTTAAAGTTTACATGTGGGTACGTTTTCGCTAATTGTTCAAGCCATTCTTGTGCCTCTGCTTGGCAATTACCGTGAATGACCACCGCATCCAGTGCATCATACTTTTTCGCATCCTCTGCTAGCAGTTCTTCAACTCGCTTTAATGCCTTTTTACGCGTTCGAATTTTTTCGAAAGGTACAATGACCTTGTCCACAAAATGCAAGACTGGCTTCACTTGTAAAAGACCTCCGATTAAAGCTGCTGCTGCAGATAAACGTCCACCACGTTGTAAATGCGCTAAGTCGTCTACAATGAAGTAAGCACGAATATATTGCTGCATGTCCGCTAATGCTGCAAGGATATCTTTTGCTGAATAGCCCTCTTTCGCCATTTCAGCTGCTTTTAAAACATAGAAGCCTTGAACCGCACAGGATATTTCACTGTCAAAGGCATGAACCTTAATACCTTCTACCATTTCACCTGCTTGTATTGCACCTTGATATGTTCCACTAATACCGCTCGATAAATGAATGGAAATAACCTCGTCATATTCTTTCGCCAGCTCATCAAAGAGAGCGACAAATTCTCCGATTGGAGGCTGTGTTGTTTTCGGAAATTCCTTTGCACCACGCACCTTATCATAAAATTCAGATGCTGTGATATCTACTTCTTCTGCAAATAATTGACCTGAGATATTAACGCTTAAAGGAATCATATGAATGTTTAAGCATGCACGTTCCTCAGCCGTAATATATGCAGTACTATCTGTTACGATTGCCGTCCTCATCTAAGTCCACTCTCCTATGATTCTTAGTTTACAATCTATTCCTTCTCGCTGCAATTGTTGTTGTGTCGTTACACTAAATGAAAACAAAAAGAAATGAATGTGAAATGAATGACGTTCACGTTTTTTGCCATTCAGAATGGTGCTAGTAAGCAGCTTCCATTTCACATTCATTTTTTATGTATAGTAGGCTTATCTTCACTCAATTAGGTTGAATGAAGATAGCTCCTGTTAATTGCCTGTACTTGATTGTGAGTCATCACCAATATAAAAGACACTTGTTACTTTCCAATCGTTGTCTTCTTTCACAAAGACGGTTACTTGACGTCCTGCACTTTCATGCTCGACATTTGTCTCAAGTTGAAGAGAGTGCATTTTCATATTGGCAAACACTTGAGCCTCTTCTGGTTCATATTTAGCAATCGTTACGTTTTCTACATCACGCTTAATATCAAATTGCTCAAATACTTCTGATGCATATGTTTTTTCTTCATCGTATTTAAAACCTTTTGGATTTTTCGAAATGGTCTTCATATAACGATCAATTTCTTCAGCGTTCAACGCTGCAATATACTCATCAAAAGATGCTAATATAGCTTTTTCATCTGCTGCTGGTACGTTTTCAGCTTTTTCTACGTTACCACCCATCATCTCAAAGCCTACTGTACCATCATCTATTACTTTTTCTCGTTCTTCGTCACTCATTTTCTCATCTTTATTACCACAGGCAGTTAACACTAATAAGATTAAAACTGCTAGAAAACTTTTCTTTAACATCAAAAAACCTCCCGCGCATATTGTAGCATATAAATGCTGTCGTAGGAATTTTGTTGTGCATTTTCAACATTTAGGTGCTACATCTTCCTTATGACGCATTAGGCTGTAAAATGTTGCATGGTCTGTTAGTTTTCTTGTTAAATGCACCTTTTACGATGTTACAAAATTGTGAATGACTCGCTATTCCAAGAGTAACTGCTATACAAATAATTACCATAAAACAATAAAAAACTGTTTTAAAAACTACTTCATAATAAAGTAGCTTTTAAAAACAGTTTTTGCAATTATCGTACTTCAACCCAACCATTTTTAATGGCTGTTACAACAGCTTGTGTACGGTCATTCACATTCATTTTTTGTAGAATACTTGATACGTGGTTTTTAACTGTTTTTTCAGAGATAAATAATGTCTCACCAATTGTACGGTTAGATTGTCCATCTGTTAACAGCTGTAAAACTTCACATTCACGTTTCGTTAGTAAATGGAATGGACGACGAATTTCTGTTTGGTGGAAGTTTCCTTTATTTTCGTGCTCTGATAGTCGTTTAAATTCTGCTACTAGGTTTTTCGTTACTTTTGGATGTAAGTAAGAGCCACCATTGGCAACGACTTTAATCGCCTCAACGATTTCATCTGCATCCATCTCTTTTAACATATAACCAAGTGCACCTGATTTTAAAGCATGTGTCACATATGTTTCATCATCGTGAATGGACAGCATAATCACTTTTGCATCTGGGAATTCACTGATTAACTCCGATGTTGCTTCTACACCATTTTTGCCTGGCATGTTAATATCCATAAGTACAACATCTGGTTCGTTTTCAGCATATAACGTAACCACGTCTGTACCATCGTCACCTTCAGCTACTACATCAAACGTATCTTCAAAGTCTAAAATACGTTTTACTCCTTCGCGGAATAGCTGGTGATCGTCTACAATAATAATCTTTGTCATTTGTCTTTACCCCCTAAATTTCTGCAACAGTTACATCATTCTACTTCTAACGGTATTTTAAATAACACCGTTGTCCCTCGATTGATTTCACTCGTAATGGTAATTGTACCATTTAAAATTTCAATACGTTCTTTCATTCCTAAAATCCCAAAGGAATGATCTTTCACTACTTGTGGGTCAAAGCCTATGCCGTCATCTTTTACAACAACATTGACTGCATCCTTTAACCATTCAAGCTTTACCCAAATGTCTTTACACTTTCCATGCTTCATGGCATTTGTTACACATTCTTGTACTAATCGGAAAATGGATACTTCATAATTTGAAGGTATACGTTTTTCTGTACTTCTCGATTGGAAATGAATTTCAACACCAGGATTGTATTCAGTCACTGTCGATAAATACTTCTTTAATGTCGGAACAATTCCCAAATCATCAAGTGCCATTGGTCGTAGATCATAAATAATACGTCGCACCTCTGATAAAGCATTCCGCACCGTTTTCTTTAAATCGGCCATTTCAGCCAATGCATTTTCAATACCTTTTTCACGGTACGTTCTATCTATTAAATCAGTGCGCATTAGTACATTTGCAAGCATTTGAGCAGGTCCATCGTGAATTTCTCGCGATAAACGCTTACGCTCCTCTTCTTGAGCTGCAATAATTCGTATGCCAAAATCTTGCTTCATTTTTGCTTGTTCAAGCGCTAAACCAACATTTTTTAAATCAGAAGTTAAGTAATTCAAAACGACATTTACCTGATTGACAATATGATCAGCTCGTTCAATCGTATCGAGTAACCCTCTTAATCTTCTCTCTAGATCATCTCTTTTATCGCGTAGCTGCTTTTCTTGTGTTCTCATAACGGAGAGCTTTACTTGAAAATCATGTGCAGTTTCATATGCTTCTCTAACTTGTTCTTCGGTATAATTATCAAAAGCTTTACTCACTAATACAAGTCGTTGCTTAGCAAGCTGCGTACTTTTTTCCAAAGCATCGCCTTCATCAATGACGATTGATATTTGTTTTCGAACAATTTCTAGCTCTTTTTGCATATCTTCAAAGCTTCTTCGGCTCTGTTCACTTATAATAAAGATATCGTCCTTCGAGCTCATTATTGTATCTAACATTCGATTAAAAATGTCATCAAGCGACTTTAAATCGAAGGTATCATTTGAAAACATAGTATACTCCCCAGTCTAATGTCTTATGATTACTTACTATTTTAATAGACCAAATTCATATATTCCATAGTCTACACCTATTATAGCATTACCATGCTAAAATTTAATGCTTTTTCTTCACGAAAATTATAGAATAGAACTCTAGTTAAAAGGAGATTGATACGGATGAGAGAAAACTATTTAACAGTAAAAGGTTATGGTGAAAGCGAAATTGTCATTTCAAAATCCCGCTTTCTCACTTATATAGAACGTGCAGAAACGGAAGAGGATGCAATTTCTTTTATAGATCGTATAAAAAAATTGCATCATAATGCAACTCATAATTGCTCAGCCTATATTATTGGAGAGCATGATCATATTCAAAAAGCGAATGATGACGGGGAACCTAGTGGTACGGCTGGCGTCCCTATGTTAGAGGTCTTAAAAAAACAAGGCTTAAAAGATACTGTCGTCGTCGTGACTCGCTATTTTGGAGGAATTAAATTAGGTGGCGGTGGCCTTATTCGCGCTTATGGAAAAGCAACAACTGAAGGTCTTATAGCTGCCCAGGTGGTTGAACGCAAACTTCATCATTTCCTGAATGTTGGCATTGATTACACTTGGCTCGGAAAAGTAGAAAATGAAATAAGAGGTTCGTCCTATACGTTAGAGGAAATTCGCTATTTAGAGGGTGTAGAAATCATAGTTTCTGTCCTAAAAGAGGAAGAAGAACAGTTCCGAAGTTGGATAACAGAAATGACAAATGGACAAGCAGCCATCACATTCGAAGATGCTCAATTTGTAGAATTTATTGTCAAATGATTAGTTTTAATTGTCGAAATTAAATACGCATAGTATAATTTTTTTGTTAGGCTATTTTTATTGACCACATGTTTACTTCTTAGTAATTGAATAAAATTTAGCTTTATCGCATTATTATTCCCAATAATTAGAGGAGAATATATCTATTATGAAAAAAAGATCTGTAAGTCCGAACAAAAAGAGGTCTTCTAAAGCTTCATTAATTATAAAAGTTACACTACTATTAGTTGCCAGCTTGGTAATTTGTGTAACGGCTTATGCTGTTTACCTTACAAAACAGGTAGAGCATGCCGCAGACTCAGCTTATGAGGAATTAGAAGGTCGAGAGGTTTCTAAGCAAAGTGTAGAAAAAGTAGAACCGGTACATGATAATGTATCTATTTTATTTGTCGGGGTTGATGATAGTGATAATCGTGGACAAGGTTCGGATCATTCACGTTCCGATGCACTCGTTTTAGCTACACTAAATAATAAAACCCATACAATTAAAATGTTAAGCATTCCTCGTGATTCTTACGTTTATATTCCTAAAGTAGGCTATAAAGATAAAATTACTCATGCTCATGCAATGGGTGGAACACTTACTACTATTGAAACAGTAGAAGACCTATTTGATATTCCTATCAATTACTATGTACGTATGAATTTCAATGCTTTTATTGATGTAGTTGATGCTTTAGGCGGTATTGAAGCAGAAGTACCTTATGCTTTACATGAATTAGATGAATTCGATAAGTATACAATTAACTTACAACCAGGCTTACAGCATTTAGATGGTAGTCAAGCACTTGCACTCGCAAGAACACGTAAGCAAGATAGCGATATCGAGCGTGGTAAACGTCAACAAGAAATTCTTTCAGCGATTATTAAAAAAGTCGCTTCTATTGATGGCATCACAAAATATGATGATGTGATCAAAGCTCTTGGTAATAATATGAAAACAGATATGACATTCACTGAAATGAAATCCTTCATATCTTATTTATCAAAAGGCGCACCACGTATCGACTCTTTAACATTGGACGGTACAGACGATATGTCTACTGGTATTTATTATTACCAGTTAAATCAGGATTCTGTTGAAGAAGTAAAAGAAATTTTCAAGAACCATCTTGGCATAAATGAACAATCCTCAAGCCTAACAAGTGGCAATACAGGAACAAATAGTGCTGCTAGTGATGATGATTCAATCATTGAATAAACAATAAAACTTTTAGACCGTAGACAAACTTTCTTGTCTATGGTCTTTTTGTATTACAATCCTTTGATAATTAGCTACCCTTTTCTCTTACCCTGTCATAACACAAATAAACTAGCTCACTTAGTTTCTCTCCCCTTTCATTTCCTATACATAAAAACTGCGCAGGATCTTCCCTCTCATGATTGGAGTACCAGTTAATCAATGTTAACATTTCTCCATTGATTTAATTTCGTACTTAATAGAAGGTGTTTATGTAAAAAAATTAGAGCAACAATCCTATAATAGAAAAGCAGGATCCATAAACCCTGGATAAAAACAGTTCGAGCCATGGCTATAAAAAAACCGTAGTCAAACTCTCAAATTTTTGAGTTTGACTACGGTCGGAGCAATCACACAATATGTATGATTGATATATTTTATTTACTAAAGATCCGTACAAAGTTTAATAATGGTTTATAGTTTTTACCAGCAAGCCCTATGATCTCAACGAAGATTTCAATGGCTGTTAGGATGACAGCTACTAGTAAAATTGCGCCCCAAACTTTTGCCATAGAGAAAATGATCGCTGCTAATCCAAACATCATCGCGATACCGTAAATAATTAGTACCGTTTGACGATGTGTGAAGCCCATATCCAATAAACGGTGGTGTAAATGTGATTTGTCTGGATCAGACCATTTTTTCTTCATACGTACGCGACGAACAATCGCAAAGAATGTATCAGAAATCGGTACACCAAGAATAATAATTGGAATGATTAACGAAACGAATGTAACATTTTTAAACCCAAGTAATGCTAGCACGGAAATCATAAATCCAAGGAACAGTGCCCCTGTATCACCCATAAAGATTTTTGCTGGGTGGAAATTATAAAATAAGAAACCAAGTGAAGCTACAGCTAAAATGGCTGCTAACGCTAATACAAATACATTGCTCATAATAAATGCCATGACAGCTAAAGTAATAAGTGCAATCGTAGAAACACCTGCAGCTAAACCGTCTAAGCCATCAATTAAATTTACGGCATTGGTAATACCGATGATCCAAATAATTGTTAATGGGATACTCAGTAAACCAAAGTCTAATGTACCTAAAAACGGTAGATTAACCATATCAATATCAATACCGCCTACAAAAACAACAATTAGTGCAGCAATTAGCTGACCAAGCATTTTTGCTTTAGCGGAAATCTCACGCATATCATCAATAACACCTGTAACAACGATGATACAAGCACCAATAATGATAGCTAATAAAGCTTCATTACTACCATGTTTCGTATCGACTAAAAACGAATATAATATCGTCACACCGATGATAAAGGCAAGAAAAATCGCCAAACCGCCAAGTCTTGGCATAATTCGAGCATGTACTTTTCGATAGTTTGGTGCGTCAACTGCACCTATTCTAAACGCTAAACGTTTCACTAATGGAGTTAACAAAATGGATGCAACAAATGCTGCTATTAAAGACACGTAAAGCATGTCTCTCCTCCTCAAAAAAATATAATCTACATTGAAATCCACATTGATTATAGCATGAACAAGCATTGAAATATACTTTTTCTAAACATTTTCCACGATTTCACAAATATTTTGTACATTTTAGCATTAATAGATTCCTATATAGTCAATTGTAGTCACCATTCGCAAAATTTGATAGAATAATGGAGTGTCTAGCATTTAGACAACTTTAAAGGAGCGTATATTTCATGTTCTCAATTTTCAAAAGTAACAAAGAGCAAACAAGTGCTCGTCAATTAAAACGCTACTATAAAATAGTAGATCAAATTAACAATCTTGAAGAAAAATATGTCAACAAGTCAGATGCCGAATTACGAGAAATGACTTTTATTTTCAAAGATCAATTAGAGCATGGTGAGCCTATTACATCTATCATCCCGGACGCATTTGCTGTTGTACGCGAAGCCTCAAAGCGTGTATTAGGAATGCGTCATTTTGATGTACAGCTGATCGGTGGTCTTGTATTAACAGAAGGTAATATTGCTGAAATGCCAACAGGTGAAGGTAAAACACTAGTTGCCTCCCTTCCCTCCTATGTGCGTGCATTAGAAGGTAAAGGTGTTCATGTCATCACAGTAAATGATTACCTAGCAAAGCGTGACTATGAGCTAGTCGGTCAAATCCATCGTTTTCTTGGCTTAACTGTTGGTTTAAATGTACCGATGATGGAAGCTGATGCGAAAAAAGAAGCTTATAATGCAGATATTACATACGGTGTTGGTACTGAATTTGGTTTCGATTATTTACGTGACAATATGGCCTATAGCCTAGCAGATAAAGTGCAACGTCCTTATCACTTCGCCATTATTGATGAAGTGGATAGTGTATTAATCGATGAAGCAAAAACACCGTTAATTATCGCAGGTAAAATGCCGTCCAACGAAGAATTACACCGCATTGCTGCTATGTTAGCTAAACGTTTCAAGAAAGATGAAGACTACGATTTCGATGAAGAAACGAAAGCTACTTCCCTAACAGATAAAGGTATTGAAAAGGTTGAGGCTGCCTTCAATATTGACAATCTTTATGACTTAGAACATCAAACACTTTTCCATTATGTAATCCAAGCTGTTCGTGCACACGTTATGTTCAAACGCGACGTAGATTACATTGTAAAAGAAGATAAAATTGAACTTGTCGATATGTTTACAGGCCGTATTTTAGAAGGCCGTTCACTTTCTGATGGCTTACATCAAGCGATTGAAGCCAAGGAAGGCGTAACAATTACAGATGAAAATAAATCACAAGCGCAAATTACGATTCAAAACTATTTCCGTATGTATCCGAAGCTTTCCGGGATGACGGGTACAGCGAAAACACAGGAAAAAGAAATCCGAGAAGTGTACGGCATGGAAGTTGTGCAAATCCCAACAAACCGTCCACGACAACGTATCGATCAACCTGATATTATCTTTAGCACACAGGAAGCAAAATATAAATATGTTGCTGCTGAAGTTAAAAAACGTCATGAAAAAGGCCAGCCAATTCTAATTGGTACAACATCGATTTTACAGTCTGAAACAGTGGCTGACTATCTGAAAAAAGAAAAATTAACATTCCAATTACTGAATGCAAAAACGGTAGAGCAAGAAGTTGAGCTTATTTCGCAGGCAGGACAAAAAGGTCGTATTACTGTAGCGACAAATATGGCTGGCCGTGGTACAGATATTATGCTAGGTGAAGAAGTTCATGAACTCGGTGGTTTATATGTAATTGGTACAGAAAAGCATGAAAGCCGTCGTGTGGACAATCAGCTACGAGGCCGTTCTGGTCGTCAAGGTGACGTAGGCGAAAGCCGCTTCATTCTCTCTATTGAAGATGATATGTTCCGTCGTTACGCAAAAGAAGAAGTTGAAAAATTCTCTGCAAAAATGATCGTAGACGAAAATGGAATCATTCAAAATAAAGAGGTTCAAGAGCTTATTGACCGTACACAGCGTATTGTTGAAGGTTCACAATATGGCATGCGAGAGTATAACTTAAAATTAGATGATGTTATAAATGATCAACGTACCGTGCTTTATGGACTACGCGATAAAATTTTAGCTGGTGAAGATTTGATGGGCGAGCTAAAAAAAATGCTGCGTGAAACTGTTGATTTTGCTGTGCATGACGCTGCACCAGAAGATGTATCATCTATGGAGTGGGATTATGATCAAATGGAGCAAGCTCTTAACTCTCTGTTCATTACACCTGTTTCAATCGATCGTGAAGTAGGAAAAGTAAAGCAAATCCTAGCTGATATTCAGCCTTCTGAACAGGAACTACTCGACCATATGGAGAGGTTTGCTGAAAACGAAAGAGTCATGGAAGTATTACCTCAAATCATGCTTAGCTACATCGATAGTGGCTGGGTCAAGCATTTAGAGGCCATGACACATTTAAAAGAAGGTATTGGCTTACGTCATTATCAACAAGAGGATCCAATGCGAATTTACCAACGAGAAGGGCTTGAATTATTCGGGAAGAATTTCCAAGAATTACGCCGTTCTATCATTATAGAAATTACAGGCTTCATGAAAACAGTTGAGGCACAACAGGAGGAACAATAATGGGCTTATTTTCATTCTTTAAAAAATCGGACAAAGTCGTTCAAGAAAACACAATTGACTCTAAGGACTTACTAGGAAATGTTTCAACAAATAAAGGTGATAACCGTGATGTTGAAACAAAGCTGTCCTTCCACCCAGAATGGGACGTACCTCAGGAGCAAAAATATATTTTTAACTTCCTAGCTAATGAGCTAGAACCATTGAAACCAAATCAATTATCGCTTTCTTCTATTAGTATTGAAGAAGCACGTGGTGGAAAATGGCTAGTGCGTGCATTTTTCCGTTCTTCTTTACCACAAGCGATTGAACTAGGTGAAATTGAACTTTTCATCATGGATAAAAATGATGAGCTTGTAGCTTCTAAAAAATTCGATTTTAAAGAACTTGGCACAATCCCTGCTGAAAGTGCTCGTCCTTGGGTTTTTGAATTCGAAAAATCTTCAATTAAAGTAGATGAAGTACCTGAAGATGGCTGGAAAATTGCCTTTAATCTTATTTCCCTTCGTGGTCACCAATTAGAATTAGATCCATCATGGGAAAAACAACTACCAGCAGCTCAAAAAGAAGAGCTTGAAAAAATTGTAAAAACACTACCAAAGCTAGGTGAAACAGAGGTAAACTTCACAGGCTTACAGGCTAAATTAGCTGACAATGGTAATTTAAACGTCTCTATTTTTATCCGTAATGGTCACAATAAAGCGATTAATCTAGAACAATTACCATTAGAAATTATCGATGCTACAGGCAAACAAATTGCCAAGGGTTCATTTAAAATGGATCCAATCTTAACTGTACAACCTAATTCAACAAAGCCTTGGACATTTATTTTCCCAGCCGAGCTTGTTGATGCAAAAGATGCTGACCTTTCTCGTTGGACAGCACGTGTAACACAATAACATGTAACCCCCTTCTAACTTAACTGGAAGGGGGTTTTATGTTTTATTGAACTCACAAAAAAGCGATCTTTGCCTAAGCAAAAATCGCTTCTTTTCTTATTTCACGCCATCAAAACGTTTATAGCCTACTAACTTAGAAGACCAGTACGAATATGTCACATCCGAAATTTCTACCCCATCTGTGCCCGCATGGATGAATTTATTATCGCCAAGATAAATGCCCATATGAGAAATTCCTTCTTTATAGGTATTCTCGAAGAATACTAAATCCCCAGGTACCGGATTTTCTACATGCGTTGTATTGCCATTATAGTATCCTTCACTGCTTGCTCTTGCTATTTTTAAGCCCCCCTGATTAAAGGCATAAAAAATAAAGCCACTACAGTCTAACCCTACTGGTGTATTACCACCGTATAGATATGGAGTGCCAACCAATGTATTGGCAACTTCAACTGTTTTTTTATAAATCGCCTGTCCATTTGCTGTAGGGTCTTTAGCTGTTACGTTGGATGATGTGCCCGCATCTGAAGTTACATTATTATGTATAGGATTGCTGTCGGGTTTCACTGTTGCTGAAGTAATTTTTAACACCTGTCCAATATAGATGATGTCTGACTCAAGCTTGTTCCAATCCCTGATATCCTTAATTGTCACATTATATTGTTTTGCTATTTTTGATAATGTGTCACCTTTCGCTACAGTATGAGAGCTAGCTGTTGGTTTCACAGATGGTGATGGTGCTGAAGGTTTTTTCCCCTCATTCGTTGCTTGCTTTTGAATCTCTAGCTTTTGTGCTACATAAATCGTATCTTTTGATAGATTATTCCACTTCATGATATCCTCAATCGTGACTTGGTGATTATGGGCGATTTTGGATAAAGTATCTCCTTTTTGTACGGTATATGTTGCTGCTTCTGCTGGTTGTAGTGCTAAAAATGAAGTTGCAATAGTGCTTAAAACAAGAATTCTCCATTTTTTCGTATTTTGCATTCCAAAGTGCCTCCGTTCGTGCTAGAATATTTCCTTGTGTGTCTATCATACTAGATAACTACCTGAAGAAAAATCGGAAATACTGACTATTTTTCAAACATTCTAGCAAACCTATAAAATACGACGAAATCCGACTATATTGCGATAATGTATACATTGCAAGATTAGCGTTCCTATGATAACATACACTTCTGTATTTAAAATTTTTAGAAAGTTTTATCTTTTCAATCTTAAAGGAGTTTTTATACTTATGAAAAACATCTTGCATTTCATCAAAGGAAATTTAGCAGTAGGATTACTACTATTTGCCTTGTTCTTGGGTGCTGGTAATATTATTTTTCCACCGTTATTAGGTCAACAAGCCGGCGAGAACATTACGATAGCCATGATCGGCTTTCTAATTACAGGTGTTGGTTTACCATTACTAGCAATTGTTGCTGTCGCAAAAGCAGGGGGCGATTTACAACTGTTAGCCAATCGCGTCAGCCCTGCATTTGGAGTGATCTTTACATCAATTGTCTATTTAGCCATTGGGCCGTTCTTCGCTGTACCACGAACTGGCTCCGTGTCCTATGAAATAGGTATTGTGCCATTTCTTCCTGAGGCTATGAAGGATCATTGGGCACCCCTATTCATCACATCTATTTTGTTTTTTGCTTTAATTCTTTACTTATCTATTAATCCTTCGAAGCTTGTCGACCGAGTAGGAAAAATCCTAACACCCGCATTGCTTCTTGTTATTTTATTACTAGCTGTTAAAAGTTTTATCTCTCCAATGGGCGAGCCAGGAGAAGCTGTAGGAAAATATATTGGGTCTCCTTTTGCAGAAGGCTTTGTACAAGGTTACTTAACAATGGACGTACTAAGTGCACTTGTTTTCGGTATCGTTATTTTACAAGCATTGCGTGATATGGGAATGAAAGATACGAAAAAGCAAGTCAATACGACGATTTTTGCAGGTGTCGTTGCTGCTATCGGCTTATCATTTGTTTATGTCTCACTTAGCCATATCGGTAACACAAGTATTCAGGCAATTGGTTCCTCCACAAATGGTGGAGATATTATTGCAAAATCTGCTGAAGTGCTCTTCGGTAGTTTTGGAAGTATTATTTTGTCTGCGACTATTTTACTAGCATGTATTTCAACAGCAGTCGGTTTACTGACGGCCAATGCACAATATTTTCATAAGCTGTTCCCTAAAATTTCATATAAAACATTTTTAATTGTATTCACTATTTTAAGTGCAGCCATTACAAATGTTGGACTTTCAACAATTATTAGTGCATCTCTACCTGTCCTGTTAATCATTTATCCATTAGCTATGGTATTGATGGTGTTATCGTTAGCTGATCATTTCTTTAAAGGTGGACAAGTTGTTT
Source organism: Lysinibacillus sp. (assembly GCF_032093475.1). Classification (NCBI taxonomy): domain Bacteria; kingdom Bacillati; phylum Bacillota; class Bacilli; order Caryophanales; family Bacillaceae; genus Lysinibacillus; species Lysinibacillus sp. The sequence goes on from NZ_DAMDAY010000020.1 coordinate 40,375, forward strand.
ATATTTTAGCGCTTATTCCAACTTTCTTTGTCAGTCTATACGATGGCTTCAAGCAAATGAAAATTACAATCGAACCATATGAAAATGTGCTTAAAGCATTGCCGCTCTATGAGCAAAATCTAGGATGGTTATTGCCAGCGATTATCGGTGCATTCATTGGTTTTATTATTCATAAGCTTTTCAAAAAGTAGTCCTCTCAATCTGCTTCCTGTTTAGTAGGAAGCAGATTTTTTCTGTTTATTAAAGCCCCCATATCAACTTCGCTTGATGTATAATAAAAATCAGATAGTCAATTGTTAAATGTATCCATCTGCTTACACCTTAGTAGAATGGTGCATTTAAAGATTGAGCTCTAGAAAAGAGGTGTCCTATGAAAAAATTAATATGGTCTTTTGTCTTTGTTTTAAGCTTTTTCCTCTTACCATTCGCGACTACTCACGCTGCTAGTAATGAACCACAGCTAGTCAAAGAAATGAAGGAAATTATTCGTAATACGTATGTGGGGACAATCAATGGAGATTTAGAGAATGCCACATCCATCAAAGAAATCATCGATATGCTCGATCCCTATTCAACTTATTTTACAAAAAAAGAATTTGAAGATTACATGAACAGTATCAATCTATCAACGATTGGGATTGGTGTAGTGATTGAAGAACATGAAGATGGCATTCATATTTTACAAGTCATTGAAGGCAGCGGTGCCTTTGAGGCAGGTGTTCAGGCAGGAGATATCATTATCGGTATAAATGGCGAGACCATAGCGGGGCGCTCTACGCAGGAAGCCTCTTCCCTCTTAATCGGTGATGAAGGTACTAAGGTGAATGTTACTTTGAAACATAGTAATGAAACGACATCGATTAAAACGATTACCCGTAAACAGTTTACATTACCAAATGTACACTCTGAATTACTGTTTGGTAATGTTGGCTATATAGCAATGTCTTCATTCTCTGAAGATGGTGCACAGCTCGTCAAAAAAGCTCTTACTGACCTAAAACAGCTTGGTGCTAAATCGTTCATCTTGGATTTACAAAATAATGGTGGCGGCTACGTGACAACAGCGGAAGAAATGACAGGACTATTCCCATCTGCAAAAGTAGCTTATTTGTTGGAGGAAGCACATGACTCCTATACAATCCCAGCAGTTCAGCAAGATACGAAGTTCCCAGCAAATACACGTATTTTAGTCAACCGTTATAGTGCTAGTGCTTCGGAAATGCTTTCTGCATCATTAAAAGACCAAAAAGCCGCTATTTTATACGGTGAAACAACATATGGTAAAGGTGCTATGCAGGGCTTTTATACGCTTCATGATGGAAGCTACCTAAAGCTAACTGTCGGTAGATTCACAGGACCTGCTCGTCAGACTATTCATGAAGTAGGTGTCAAACCAAATATTCAAACGACAACCGCTCCCATTTTTCAAGCACATTTTGATGCAATAAAGGAGCAATATCCAAAATATAAAAAACTCTCTACTGTGAAGAACGTCGCAAATAAAGAAAAAATAACGGTAAAAGTTTCGTTACCAGTCTCATCGCAAATTGCTAAGGGTCGTGTTCAGCTTGTTGCTTTAGGGGCTAATGAAGTTTCGGCAACTGCTAAAGTTGAGGGGCAAACACTTATTGTTACACCAACAAAGCCGTTATCACCAGACCAAGAATATATGCTACTTATTCATCCAAATACACATAGCAAAGTACAAAAAGGCTACTATCAGCATATAAAAATAAATAAATAAATAAATCCTCTCAGCGATAGCAAATATCGATGAGAGGATTTTTTATACCACTTCTTTTGTTTTCCAAAAATATAATTGGACAATGTCATTCGCTAGTTCAGCAGGTAATCTTTTATGTTCTAATAAATTGGTTACTATTAATCTTTCTATTGAACCTACTAAACTATCAATCATTATTTTGATATCCACATTACACAGCTGCAAATCTTTGTCGCAATCATGAAGATAAATAAGATGGATCAATTGCTGTGTCAATTGGATTTTCACTAAGCTTGATTGCTCCGATTCAATAAAACCTATTTTCGTTAATTTCGGATTTTCAACGATGTAAACAAATAGGTTTACTAACTTTTGCTCTAGCAAAGCGACAAAGCCCTGCAATCCATTTTCAACAATTTCTGCTGACTTATTATTCATCACGTCAAAAAATCCACTTTGAAATTGTGTATTCAAATCGTTATAAAGTGCATCCTTACTTTTAAAATACAAATAAAAGGTTGGCTGTGTTACATTAGCTGCCTTTACAATGTCACTAATTTTTGTATGATGATAACCTTTATCGGAAAAAAGCTCTATCGCTTTTTCAAGTAATAGTTGTTTGCTTCGTTCACCATTTGAATTAAATTTTCTCCCTCTCGGCATACTTTCCACCTTATCTTAGTTTAGAGTAATCATATATCTTCTGTATGATAGACACACTATTCTAAATCAAAAGTAACTATTTTTAACAATTTGTTCATAATTTAACCATAATTATACACTATTTACTAAGAATACACCCTCCTTTTTTTACTATAAACTAATATTTATATGCTGTTTACATCGATAAATACAAAGTGGATATCCAAGAATTTCTTCTAAGATATCCACTATTCTTCTTCACATAAAATTATGTCAAAATAATAGTTAGTGCCAAAAACCAACTTAATTAAATTTCCGAAAATTACAATAATATCATTTTACACATATACTTACCAACATAATGCAAATCTATTATTTTGAAAAGTCCTTTTTTTTGAAAAAAATTTTTTTATTTGTATATTTAGCATATAAAAAGTCAATCACCACAATACTTTTAGCCCATTCTCCTCCCTTTAAAAAAATTTTTTCTAAAGATCAAACCATTTTACTTTTCAGAAAAAGTGTTATAATCGCCAAGAATTTAAAATTTTCAATTTTGGAGGCATATGATGGTATTACGTGATTTTTTCATTTACTTATCAGAGAACAAATTATTAAATAGTGCTGCACAAAAATATGGGCTAAAAATGGGTGCTCAAAGTGTTGTTGCAGGTACAAGCTTACCTGAAGTTGTGCAATCGATTAAAGAATTAAACAAAGCCAATATTTCTTGTACAGTCGATAATCTAGGTGAATTCGTTTACGAAAA
>NZ_DAMDAY010000021.1:0-13816 GCF_032093475.1 Lysinibacillus sp.
TAGATCCCTGTGCAAATCCGGCGTTATTTACAAGAATATCAATTTCCCCGAAGTGCTCGTCCATAAATTGATGCATCGCTTGTACTTCTTGTGAGTTAGAAACATCGGCATGGAAAGTTAAAGCTTTCACACCAAACTTTTCTGCTTCAGCACGTACAGCTTCTGCCTCTTGCTCATTCCCAATATAATTGATTAAAATATTCGCACCATGTTGAGCAAAGCCTAATGCAATGGCCTTGCCAATTCCTTTACTTGAGCCAGTAATTAATACATTTTTACCTGTAAAGTTAATTTCCATCCTGATCATTCTCCAATTTGAATTTTGCAACAAGCCCTTGTAGCTCTTCAGCTGTTTTTCCTAATGAAGAAGAGGCATCCTTTACTTCCTGCATTGTAGATAATTGCTCTTGTGTAGATTTCGAAACATTTGAAGAGAATTCTGCTGACTGCTCTGCCGATTGTTTAATATTATTGACAGATGCCGCTACTTCCTCTGATGAGGCAGAGATTTGTTGTGAGGCAGCTGAAATTTCACGTATTTGGCTAGCTACTTCTTCTGATGAAGTAAGAATTTCTTTAAAGATTTCTCCTACTTCATTCGTGAATGCCATACCCACTTTAACATCCGCTTTCCCTTTCTCCATTACAGTTATCGAAGCGTTAGAATCAGATTGAATAGAACTAATTAGATTATAAATTTCTGTTGCTGACTGTGAAGATTGTTCAGCTAAACGTCTCACCTCATCGGCTACAACAGCAAAGCCTTTACCATGCTCACCTGCTCGTGCTGCTTCAATAGCGGCATTCAATGCTAACAGATTTGTTTGATCGGCAATAGCAGTAATCAAGCTTACAATTTCACTTATTTTTTTCGTATTGACATGTAAACCATTAATTGTTGTCCCTATTTGTTCAACAGAATCATTAATTAATTCCATTTGTGCAATAACTTGCTGTACAACTTGATTACCTCGTTCAGAAGCTTGCGAAGCCGAAATAGAAGATTCCGCAGCCGTGTTAGCAGAGTCAGCAATTTGCTGGATACCTGTAGCTGTCTCTTCCATTGCAGCAGCTGTTTCTTCTGTCATGGTCATAGAAGCTTCAGCATTCTGAGTGATTAGTTTCATATCTTGTGCAATATTTGTGGAGCTGTTATACGTCTCCCCAGCATGTACCGTTAATTGATTGGCTGCTGAAGAAACATGATTTGAAGTATTTCTTATGTTTAAAATAATATGTTGTAAATTAGCAACCATTGTACGAATGGACTCAGATAATTTTCCAATTTCATCTTTTGACGTATCTAAATCCACATCGATTAATTCGCCATTGGCAACTTGATTTGCAACATTTACTACTTTTTTAAGTGGTTTTAAAAGACGGTCTATAATTATGTAAACTAAAACTAATAAAATTAATATTCCGATAATAGCAATAACAATTTGTTTAATAACACTTGTTTTAATTATCGTATTAATATAATCAGCGGAGTAATCAATTCCTAATAATGCAATCAGTTGTCCGTTATCATCTTTAATTGGACTAAAAACGGTTCTCCAAGAGCCAAAAGGATCTTCAAAAATATCCGTTACTTCCGTATTATTATTTTCAATAGCCTTCTTTGCTGTTTCAACATGTTCATCCGCTAAATCAGTAAAAATTTCTCCGGCTTCATACACCTCATTTAAATTGGTTGTATAACCGATTGGGTTGACCCCACCTTCATCTTGAACGTCCCAAATATAGCTCCAACTCATAATACCTTGTTGTTCCTGGATCATATCGAGTTGTTTTTGGATCTTTGTAAACTTAGCGTTCTTTTCCCCTTTTTCAGACAATAAATCTTTTACTTCATCACTATCTAAATTCATAGCTGTCAATAAACCAACACTTTTTAACTCTTGCTCTAAGTCGACAGTCATCCGATTATTTAATTCGCTAATACTTTGCGAAGTAATAATGGCGATGAGCAGTAACACTACAATTGTAACCGTCAGTAAAAGTTTGTTTTTTAATGAGGCATTTTTTAATAACTTCATGATCTTTTTCCCCCTTACAATGATTTTTTTGCAAAAAAATAACCTATTTCAAAAGAAATAGGCATAAAAGAACATAAACTAGAAATTGATGGATATAACTAGCAGTCTTTTGCAACCCAGCCATCCTAGCAATTATTGCCTTAGACCTGTAGCTTTGCGTCTCTACTTTTCAGTAAATTTGCCTATATTTCCACTCCCAAAATTAACACAGCAGGTAAAAGTAGTCAATGCTATCCAGGTAAAATATACATACTTTATACTATTTTACCCTTCGTTAACAAATGGTTGATTGATTGAAAATACAGCAATGTGAAGCCTTCATTCACCATTTCTTTTACATAAATAAAAACAGCTACAACCGTTATTAACGTTGTAGCTGTCTTTTTCATTTCACTTACCCCTAAGTGTTTGAATACATTATACGTTTTGTGTAACAAGTAAAACAGATGGTATAAAGGATAGTGCAAACATAGTGATATACCAAACTGAAGTACGTCGTAATGAAAAACGAACTTTCTTTCGTTCTGCATAAAAAATATCTAACATTACTGCAACAATAAAAGGCATTGTAACACATGCAATAGCTACCAATAAGATGTCAAAATAAATCATACAAGCACCCCTTTGTTTGTGAACATTTTTCATCTTTTTTGTGAACATTTTGTGATAATTTTATTGTACACAATTTCGTCACAAAATGTCAACAAAATTTAAAGAAAAAAATGGTACTTTTTGATTTCTATTGACAAGGCATTTATGCTTTATTCTCTATACTTATATGTTAAGCCTCTTAAAAAATTCCGAACGAATGAATCGCCACATTCTTTATAATTGCGATGGCTTGGATTTCTTAATAAAGCGCCTAATTCACCTTTTGTAACTTTGATTCCACCATCATATAAAATTTCGAGCATATCCTCTGTTGTTAACGCTAAGGCAATTTTTACTTTCTTTAAAAGCATATTATTTGGACTTTCTTTGCCTGTCACAGGTAGCGGTCCTTCAGGCTGACCATCTTTTGATTTTTGTGGTCCACGTTTAAAAGTAATTAATCCATTTAAAAATGCTTCAAGCATTTTATTATTACATTTGATGTATTCTTCTGGCGCTTCTTCCTCATCATTAATCTTAATGAGCATATTTAAGACTTCTTCTTTCGAATAGTCGAGTCCGCCTAATTTAAAAATTTCCACCATATCAACATTTTTTATATCTAGTGCATAGCGTAAGCGAATTAAAATATCATTATTCGTCATTATATTGTCCTCCTTTTACTCCTACTATAGAAATGAGCCAGGCTTTATTATAACAGAGAGTTTGCTGATTATTGCTAGCTTTCCACAAGTTGTTGTTGTTAGCAATTAGCGTGTGCGTTTCCTTCTTTTAAAATGTATGAAAAATACGTTAGCAACCATTCTAAACTCAAGGAGGTGAGAAAAATGGCTAACAATAACCGCAGTTCAAATAAACTTCTAGTACCTGGTGTACATGAAGCTGTCTATCAAATGAAATACGAAATTGCACAAGAGTTTGGCGTTCAGCTAGGGCCAGAAGCATCTTCTCGCGCAAATGGTTCCGTAGGAGGAGAAATTACAAAACGCCTTGTAGAAATCGCTGAGAAACGTTCAAAAGGTTTACTATAATTAATTAAAAACTAATAAGAAAAGAACGAATCCCATTTGAAGAAGTGGAATTCGTTCTTTCGTGATTTTAAAAATTATGCTGTTTGCATTTCCTTGCTGGAGCTTTTAAGCGTGAGCATAACGATAAAGGAAATACAATATAGTGCTGCTAAGTAAATCATTACAACTGTCATATCATAGCTTTGTAAAATATAGCCGACAAAGATTGGTGAAAATCCACCAATAGCTCGACCAAAGTTAAATATCGTGTTTGTTGCTGTACTGCGAATTTGTACTGGATAGAAGCTGCTAATTAATGCACCATACCCTGCAAACATTCCGTTAGAGAAGAATCCTACAACCGCACCACCAATTAATATAGCTGCTGCACCAGTGGCAAAGGAATAAAGGAACACTGCACAAGCAGATGCTAATAAAAAGATACCAAACGATCGCTTCGCACCAAAGCGATCCATAAATCTACCAAATGTCAGCATCCCAATTATCATCCCGACGGCAGTACTAATTGTCCACAATGCTGAGCTTGAGACAGATAAACCTTGCGATTTCTGTAGCATCGATGGTAACCAAATCATCAGACCATTATAGCCTGCGATTTGAACAGTAGCCATTAAAATTAGAGAAAGAGTCGTTAGTGTAATGCGTGGAGAAGCAAATAACTGAGCTAGTTTTCCCTTCTCTTGCTCGTTGTTATCTTTTTTCTGCGCTGCTAACCATTCTTGTGATTCCTCCAGATTTTTACGAACAATAAAGGCGAAGATCACTGGTAATAACCCAACGAAGAATAATGCTCTCCATCCTAAAGTCGGTAAAATGATGGCACTTAATAATGCTGCTAATATAACCCCATATTGTGCCCCTACACTTACATACGAAGAAGCTCTACCTTGTTTATTTTTTGGCCAAGCTTCCGCTACAAGCGCCATACCAATACCGTATTCCCCACCGGCACCTAGACCGGCGATAAATCTATAGACATAAACTTGTTCAATGCTAGTTGCTACTCCTGTTAAGGCTGTGCCGATAGCAAATAGTATGACAGTATATGTAAATACTTTTACGCGGCCATATTTATCTGCTAGCACACCGAAAATAATTCCACCGAGTAGCATCCCAATATTCGTAATAGATGAAATCAATCCACCTGTTGCAAGATCAATATTAAATTCTGCAATAATCATTGTCATGGCAAAAGAAATAAACATAATGTCCATTCCTTCTAAAGTCAACCCAGCCACTGAAGCGACAACGGTTTTTTTCCGATAATCCATTCTTTCTAACCTCCAAGTTTTCTAGTTGTCTATCTCTTTTAGTGTTCGAGTGAATGGATTAAAGATGTCTTGTCCATTCTCTTTTGAAGCCTCACGGGACTTCCTTTAAAAGAGGGATGTGAACAAAAATAAAGCCCTTCTGTCACAGAGGACAAAAGGGCATGCCAAAGCAAAGATATTAGCTTAAAAATATCATGTAGCCCTTTTCAGCCTCTCTGGACCGTATTAAAGGTAATTTATATCGTTCATTTATACCGTTCTACATTCTATAAGATTACGAATGAAAAAGCAATGGTTGAATAGTGGAAATTAACTCGGTAACTCTATAAAGTTTTGAGCAAACTGATAAATTAAATGTGCAGGCACAGCCAAGTTAAGATTCTGGCCATCATCAAAGCCAGCTGTAATCAAACCGACTAACCTCCCATGCATATCCAATAAAGCACCACCAGAACTGCCATTTGAAATTGCAGCCGTAAATTGAATCATAGACATATTTCGTAGATCCCTAAAACCCGAAACAATTCCATCAGAAACTGAATTAAATAATCCTAAAGGACTGCCAATCGCAACAATCTTCTGCCCACGAACTAATTGACCATCTACTTTAACAGGCAAAGGTTTGCTTTTCCTCTCCACCTTTAAAATAGCTAAATCATGCATATCATGATATTTCACAAATTGGTGGGTAATATACTCATTGGTATCATTTTCATATATTACAGAATAATATTTTCCACCGCACACAACATGTAGGTTCGTTAAAATATAACCATCTTGATGGAGAACAACACCAGACCCAAAACATAAAACCTTGTCATCATCCCCGAATGTCTTAATCATTACAACAGATGTCGCAAAGGAGGCTAATTGCTCATAGCTACATTCCTCTGTAATAGCAGTGTAATTAGGGGTTGGGACAGGCATTGGTTGTGGCGCGAGTATGCTTTTCTTCGACCGCAATTTAGGGATTATTATTTCTTGTTCATAGCAATCTTGACATTTATGTAAAGTGGATGATGCTGCAATAATGGGATGCAAATTGGCAATATCACCTTTCGGATTCATATAACAAATATCACATCCTAGTGTGGATAAAAAATATAAGAATAATAATTCGTGCTGTGTAATATCCCCTATAAAAACAATTTTCCGCGATGTACAGTTATCCTGAGAAAAAATTTGAGGCAAATAAATATCTATCCAGTATAAAAATTTTACTGCAAAGTTCTTCAGTAACGTATCATTAGCCTGTGGCTGCTGTTCCTTATAAAGATGGATGATTTGTTTAAAGCTCAGCTTTTTTGACCATTCAAGTTGATCATTCGTTAACGTACCACATAAAGATGTCTCATATAGTATGGGAATAGTATCAACTGCATCCTGCCATTTTCCCCAAAGCTCTGTCAATCTATCTATATCTTTTTTATTATTAATAACCTCAAGCTTATGTAGTCGTAAATAAAATACACTTTCGTTTGTGAAATATTCATCCATTTTTAAAATATCTTCTTTATAAAGATCTACAGAATCAGGTATGCCGATATAACGTAGAAAAATAACTTCCTTCGTAAAGATACTACCGTTAGGATTGATCTGCATAAAGTCCTGAAAAGGATTCGCAGACTTTTTATACTTAATTTTTAACGGTCTAGTTGTCACAATCATCTTCATACAACTCCTATAAGCACGTCATAACAATACATATATACAATTCTCTGACATTCTTTTAAATCCTCCAAAAGAGTCCAATTCTTTAAAGAATTGGTGATTCATATGCAATTGAACAGACTTGTTTAAAACTACATTTCGTGCAGCTTCAATGAAAAAACTTGCATATAAACTCCTCTTTATGATTACAAAAAACGTTGCTAATAATAGCAACGTTTTTTCAAACTCCTTAGACTTTACCGTCCATTATTATTCAATATAATTTGATTCAAAATGATCAAGCAATCCACGTACTTCATCAGTTGATTTCGTGTTCATCAATTGACTTCTTAATTCACTAGCTCCACGGAATCCTTTGACGTAAATTTTGAAGAAGCGATGAAGCCCCGTGATCGAACGTGGTAGTACTTCTGCATAATGATCTTGAAGATCGAGCTGCAGTCTTAAGAGGTCAAGGTATTCTTTACTGCTATGTTCTTGTGGTTCTTTTTCAAAGGCAAACGGATTTTTAAAAATACCTCGTCCAATCATTACACCATCAATACCATATTGTTCTGCAAGCTGAAGCCCAGTTTGACGATCTGGGATATCCCCATTGATGGTTAGTAGCGTATTTGGTGCAATACGATCACGAAGCTTTTTGATTTCCGGAATGAGCTCCCAATGCGCATCTACTAGGCTCATTTCCTTTCTTGTACGTAAATGAATCGAAAGGTTTGCAATATCTTGTTTTAAAATATGTGTGAGCCACTCCTCCCACTCATTCACATCTTTATAGCCAAGTCGTGTTTTCACACTAACAGGTAGTCCACCTGCCTTTGCTGCTTGAATTAATTCTGCCGCAACGTCTGGTCGGAGAATTAGTCCACTACCTTTCCCTCTCGATGCTACATTCGGTACAGGGCAGCCCATATTAATATCGATACCTTTAAAACCGAGCTCAGCCATGCCCATACTCATTTGACGGAAATAGTCGGGATTATCCCCCCAAATATGTGCCACCATAGGCTGTTCATCCTCGGTAAAAAGCAAACGGCCACGCACACTTTTCTGTCCTTCAGGATGACAATAGCTATCGGAATTAGTAAACTCTGTGAAAAAGACATCCGGTCGACCAGCTTTACTTACTACATGACGAAAAACAACGTCAGTTACATCTTCCATTGGTGCAAGTACAAAAAACGGACGTGGTAAATCATGCCAAAAATTATCTATCATGTTAATTCCAAATCCTCTCACTATACTCTAAACTTTTTTATTTTACACGTATACCATGAAACATAAGTACATGTTTATGATAAAAATCAACAATGTTTATTGTAACGAAATTCTGTCCTAAATGATATTTTAAAAACAAAAAAGCAGATGATATAGATTTTTTCTATATCTACTGCTTTTCCATTATACTAACTCCAACCACGCCACCGCTTCACAATGCGTCGAATGCGGGAACATATCTACTGGCTGAATTTCCTGTGTTTGATAGCCACCATCCTCCAAAATACGAAGGTCGCGTGCTAATGTGGCTGGGTTACAGGATACATAAACTACCCGTTTTGGACGCTGTTCTAAAATTGTTTTTAGAAGTGCTTCATCGCAACCTTTGCGTGGTGGATCCACAACAAGCACATCCGCTTCTTTGCCTTCTTTATACCATCTCGGAATAACTTCCTCTGCAGGGCCTGCCTCAAAATAAGTATTTGTAAAACCATTGAGTACTGCGTTGCGTTTTGCATCTTCAATTGCTTGTGGGACAATTTCAACTCCCATGACTGCCTTTGCTTTTTGTGCAAGGAATAAAGAAATCGTACCAATTCCACAATACGCATCAATGACGCGTTCATCACCCTGCAAGTCAGCATAATCCAGTGCTTGTTTGTAGAGGACCTCTGTTTGCTCTGGGTTGACTTGATAGAAGGAGCGAGCTGAAATTTCAAAGCGTACGTCGCCAATTGTATCTATAATGACATCCTTGCCCCAAAGGTTGATCGTGTCATCACCAAAAATCACATTGGTTTTCTCACTATTTACATTTTGCATAATTGATGTGACATTCGGAACAAGCTTTTGAATCACTGCAATGGCTGCCTCTTTTTGAGGGAACTTTTTCTTTTTGGTCACGAGGACAACCATGACTTCTCCTGTTGCTCGTGCCTTTCGAATGACAACATGGCGTAGCATTCCTTCATGTGTATGTTCGTTGTAAGGACGAATCCCTATCGCGTTTAATTCTTTTTTCAAGCTAGCTAGAATTGCATCTGCTTCTCCTGTTTGAATTAAGCAACGTTCCATATCGACAATGCTATGTGTTTTTGTTTTATAAAATCCTGCAATCGCTTGACCTGACTCATTTTCAGAGAAAGGAATTTGCGCTTTATTACGATAATGCCAAGGCTCTTTCATTCCTTTTACAGGAAGAACTGGTTCATCAATTTTACCAATGCGCTGCATCACATTACGCACCATATTTTCTTTCCATTTTAACTGTCCCTCATAGGATAAATGCTGTAATTGACAACCGCCACATTGTTTGAAATAGGCACAAGGTGCTTCCACTCGGTCTGGTGATGGCTCGATAATTTCTACCACTTTTGCAAAGCCATAATTTTTTAAGGTTTTCATCACATGGATTTCGGCTGTTTCGTTTGGTAGTGCGCCTTGTATAAATAATGGATAGCCCTCAACCTTAGCGACACCATTACCATCATGCGTTAAATCTTCTATATAAACAGTAAGTCGTTCATTTTTTTTCACGGGTGCTGACATTCGTACATCCTCCATTTCAATCTCCTTATTGTAGCATGTGTTGGCGAATGAAAAAAGAACAAGACTTGCCGTCATCATTTCTCTTGTAGCCCACTTGAAAAAAGAGCCGCTACTCGCGACTCTTTCCTTGCTCTTTAGTAATATGATAATCCCTTGGTGCCCACCAAAAAGCACACAAGATACCAAGAATGACGACAATAAAAGGCGCATAAAAAATTAAAAAACTTTGCATAATTGATTTCCTCCTATGCGTGATTGTCTTCTTTTCCTGTCACATAGTTTTTATTGAATAAGAATAATTTCATCAATAAATAAAGTGAAGGGAGAAGAAGACACAGCCCTAAAATAAATGCGATGACTAAAGCAATCGCCATTTGTGTGCTTGTGAAGCTATCGTAAATTGTTAAATACGGATACAGTAAATATGGATATTGCGCAATACCATATGCAAAGAAAGCTACTGCAAATTGAGCAATAAGAAGACCAACTGCGAGACCGTATTTTTTACGCATCGCAATGAGTATGACTGTGATGATAAATAAAACAGCTGAAATCGCAAACATCCACCATAAATTAACCATGTGGCTAAAACTTTCTGGATTGATGGATTTCATTTCATACATAATGCCCAGAGCACTAATCATAAGCGGTGCTGCCCACACAAGTGCATATTTTCTCATCAGTTTCGTTGCTTCTTTGTCATTTGCTTTATGGGCATACCAAGTTAAAAATACAGCCGATATATACAATACAGCAGCGATACTTAGCACTACGATACTCCATGCAAATGGACTTGTATATAAAGTCCAATAGTTTAGCACAGGTTGCCCTTCGACTAGATCAACATAGCCTCCACCCGCAATGGCAAAGACCACAGACAAGGAAGCGGGAATTAATAAACCTGCCACACCATATGTCAGTGTATATCCTATATGTCCTCGTGTTCCATAGGATTCAAAGGCATAGTAGGAGCCTCGAATTGCCAATAACACAAGTGAAATACTGACTGGTACAAGTAAAATCGTTCCGTAATAAAAAGCAGTTTGCGGGAAAAATCCTACGATTCCTACAAAGAAGAATACTAAAAAGACATTAGTTACTTCCCAGACTGGCGATAAATAACGTTTAATAATATTTGTTAAAATGTGATTTTTACCAATAAGGAGACTATAGGCGTTAAAGAAGCCAGCACCAAAATCAATTGATGCGACAATCACATAGCCAAATAGAAAAATCCATAATACTGAAATACCTAATATCTCTAACGTCATAGAATGTCACCGCCTTTTTCAGAGTGACGATCTTCAATCTCACGTTCGATTGGATTCTTTTTAAACATTCGTACCAATACAACAATACTTCCTACAGCTAATACAGCATAAACACCTGCAAATAATAGCATCATTAAATCCACATGATCACTCGTAGTAGCTCCTTCTGGTGTACGCATCAAACCATAAAGTATCCATGGTTGTCGTCCCACTTCTGCAAGCCACCATCCCGCTTCAATGGCGATGATGGACAGTGGTCCTCCCGCTACAATAATCCATCTATACCATCGTGAATGAATAAACTGCCATCTCCGTGCCTTCCCTACAACATAAAGTAATGAAACTAGCACCATAAACATACCGATGGAAACCATGATATCGAAGAGATAATGAATATAGAGTGGTGGTAGATCCTCTTCCGCAAATTGATCTAAGCCGATTACCTCTGCATTAGGATTAAAATGTGCAAGAATGCTTAAAGCATACGGAATTTTGATTGCATATTTTACTTCTTCTCCATCTAATACACCAAATAGTACAAGAGAAGCTTTACCTTCTGTTTCAAAATGCCATTCTGCTGCGGCAAGTTTTTCCGGTTGATATTCGGCTAAGTATTTTCCTGAAAAATCTCCAATCACCGCTGCTGCTATGGAGAAGATCAAGCCAATTTTCATTAATAAAAGTAAAGATTTCTTATGGTATACATGCTTAGAACCTTTTAGCATTCTAAATCCTGCAATAGCTGCTAGCACAAAGGCCGATGTCATATACGCTGTAACGAGCACATGTGCCACCTTTGTCGGCATGGCTGGATTAAACATTGCAAGAAAAGGTTGTATATTAACAAGTTCACCGTCTACAATATCGAATCCTCTCGGCGCATTCATAAAAGCATTGACGATTGTAATGAATACCGCTGACATTGATGCTCCCACAGCAACAGGGATTAACAATAGCATATGCTTTTTCTGACTATCAAAGCGGTCCCATGTATATAAATATATGCCCAAGAAGATTGCTTCAAAGAAAAATGCAAACGTTTCCATAAATAGTGGTAATGCAATGGTTTGACCAGCTAGCTGCATAAAGTTAGGCCACAATAAAGAAAGTTGTAAGCCAATGGCAGTCCCTGTTACAACACCAACTGCCACAGTAATAACAAAACCACGCGCCCAACGTCTTGCCATTAAGATATAATGCTCATCATTCTTTTTATACCCAGTCCATTGTGCAATCATAATCATTAACGGGACACCCACACCAATCGTTGCATAAATAATATGGAACGATAATGTTAACTCCGTTAAGGCTCGACTCCAAAAGACTGCTGATTCATTAATCATCTCATTGCCCCCCTAACTTCCAAATATTCTTCCAACAATGGAAAGTAGCATAATAATTGCAACACCAAAGCTTAGCCATATAAGCTTCTTTTCTTGTGACTTATACAAAGGCAACACTTCCTTTCCCTTATCCATACCCCCATTTTCCACTATTACAACGAAAAAAACCTTAATAACGGCCTGAAATTTCAGCCTATTATTAAGGTTTCAAATTTTGTTCAAGTAATATACGCACATTCGCCAAACATTTTTCTAAATTCATTCACAATTCCAGTTCTAAATGATAAAACCGGGATTTCAATGGATTTTATTCTAGTTAGGGAAAATGGATAGAATGGATTTTCAGGAATTTTCTTGCTTCGTAAGTTTCTTTTGATTGTATATTGAAGTTAATTGGGGTGAGCTTTCTTTTGGAGCGGGTCCTATACTTTTATGAGCGCTTTTGGTTTCCTTATGAGCGGGTGCCACACCTTTTTGAGCGCTTCCGCCTTCCTTTCGAGCGGGTGCCACACCTTTTTGAGCGCTTTTGCCTTCCTTTCGAGCGGGTGCCACACCTTTTTGAGCGCTTCCGGCTTCCGTTCGAGCGGGTGCCACACTTTTATGAGCGCTTCCGGCTTCCTTTTGAGCGGGTGCCCACACATTATGAAAAAAGCTCATCCACACTATACTGGATGAGCTTTATAATATTTAAATTCGGTCTTCTTCTCGAATATCAGCAAGAGGAACAAAGATTTCAATGTGACGCTTCAGGTTTTCAAATGTAGCAGGTGCGTCACCGCCATATTCGCCATCTAGGTTGAGATGTACCTCATTTTCAGTTGTCACTTTGACGACACTAGCTTTTTTGTAAATGACGCGATCATCATTCAGGTGCTCGCCTCTTAAGGCCATCGCAGCTAGTTGAATAAACTCTGGGAGGCTTACTTTTTTTAGTACTAGCAATGTAAAGTATCCATCATTAATGCTTGCATCAGGTGCTAGTTTTTCAAAGCCTCCAACTGAATTCGTTAATCCACATAGGAACATCATGGCATCACCATCAAACACTTCGCCATCATATTCGATGCGCATGTGCGAGGCCTTAATTGAAGGGATCATTTCTACTGCCTTTAAATAATAAGCTAACTGACCAAGCATCGTTTTCATTTTACTTGGTACTTCATATGTTAGCTCCGTAATGCGTCCTCCAGCAGCAATATTGATAAAATAGCGTTCACCATTTAATAGACCCACATCAACAGGTAATGTGTCGCCTTGAATAATAATGTCTACTGCCTCATCAATATTTCGAGGAATATGCACGGCACGGGCAAAATCATTTGTAGTGCCCATCGGAATTAGACCAACTTTCGGACGGTTTTCAAATGGACTTACACCTGAAACAACTTCATTTAATGTGCCATCTCCACCAACTGCGATGATGATATCAAAACCGCGTTCTACCGCATTTTTTGCTGCAAGCGTTGCATCACCCTCACATGTTGTTGCGTGACAGGATGTTTCATAGCCTGCTACCTCTAGTTTTTCCAACACCTCTGGTAGATGTTTCTTAAACACTTCGCGTCCAGATGTAGGATTATAAATGATTCTTGCTCGTTTCATAACATACCTTCCTGCTTCATAAGATTCTATTTCATTCAACGAATTATACGTCGAAATGTTGCCATGCTTTTGTTATTTTTGTAAAGCGTTTGTTACCTGCTTTTTAAAATCCTCATAGACATACGTCCAGTATGTTTGATTCGAAATGTTTTCCTCTCGAATTTCTGCATATAAGGCTTTTTGAGCTTCTTCAAATGCTGGATCTTCCTT
>NZ_DAMDAY010000021.1:13826-15991 GCF_032093475.1 Lysinibacillus sp.
TCGCACGTTTTGTTACTACTAGTTCTTGTAATTCAGGTGCACGTGGTCCCCATTTGCCAATAACCTCACCTGCATCATCTAATAGCAAGTAAATTGGGATCGCACGACCACCATTTGTTAGATAACGGTCAATAAGTTCTGTATCTGCATCACGGAAAACAGTACGCATCTCTAATCCTGCTGCTTCAGCAACACGACGAATAATTGGATTGTTTAACATTGCATCTCCGCACCAGTCTTCTGTGATTGTTAAAATTTTTGGTTGTTTGTTCTTTAACAATTCGATAAAACCATCATTTGTTGGCACTTCAAAGCCATCATAAATACGAAAGCTCTCTTCCTTCAGTGTAGACATATTGTCCATATATTGTTGTATTGAAATAGCTTCATTGAAATATTGTTGTTCTGTTTTCATTGGCTCGTCCCCCTTATTATTATCTATTCTATATTTTGCTATGAATACTCTTTTTAAACAACTATTAAGTATCGTGAATTTCAAATTTGTTACATTTATTAAAATTAATAGCCGAGGGAGCAAGAAGCTCTCTCGGCTATTATGTTACAACGAGTATTATCGTTTGGCAATTTCTTGTTGTAATAATTTATTAACCATTGGTGGATTGGCTTGGCCTTTTGTTGCTTTCATAATTTGACCAACTAAGAAGCCAATAGCACGATCCTTACCATTTTTGAAGTCTTCGATAGATTGAGCATTGTTATCTAAAACCTCTGTTACGATAGCTAGTAATGCACCCTCATCGGAAATTTGAACTAACCCTTTAGCTTTTACAATTTCCTGTGCAGAACCACCTTTTTCAACTAATTCAGCAAATACCTTTTTACCGATCTTAGAAGAAATTGTACCATCAGAAATTAATTTCACCATCTCAGCAAGGTTTTCTGGTGTTAATGCAGTATCTTTTAAGTCTTTTAATTCTGCATTTAAGTAAGCAGAAACATCACCCATTAGCCAGTTGGCAGATAGTTTTGCATCTGCACCATTTGCTACCATTGCCTCGAAGAAGTCTGAGATTTCTTTAGAAATAACAAGCACACCTGCATCATATGGTGTTAAGCCTAATTCTTCAACGTAACGTTTTTTACGTGCATCTGGAAGCTCAGGAATTTCAGATTTTACACGCTCTAACCATTCGTCATCAATAGAAAGACGAACTAAGTCTGGCTCTGGGAAGTAGCGGTAATCATCTGTTCCCTCTTTAACACGCATTAAAATTGTTTTACCTGTTTTTTCATCAAAACGACGTGTTTCTTGCTCAATCACGCCACCTGATAATAATACATCTGCTTGGCGTAATTCTTCATGCTCTAAACCACGACGAACATAGTTGAAGGAGTTGAGGTTTTTAAGCTCTGTTTTTGTTCCAAACTCTTCTTGACCATAAGGACGAATAGAAATGTTGGCATCACAACGAAGTGATCCTTCTTCCATCTTACAGTCAGATACTTCTGTATATTGGATAATTGATTTTAATTTTTCAAGGTAAGCATACGCTTCGTTTGGTGTACGAATGTCTGGCTCTGAAACGATTTCTACTAGTGGTGTTCCTTGACGGTTAAAGTCAACTAATGAATGATCACCAGCATGTGAAAGTTTACCAGCATCTTCTTCCATATGAAGACGTGTAATACCAATACGTTTTGTATAGCCGTCTACTTCAATATCAATCCAGCCATTTTTACCGATTGGTTTATCAAATTGTGAGATTTGATAAGCTTTCGGATTATCTGGATAGAAGTAGTTTTTACGGTCAAACTTTGTTTCTTGCTCGATTTCCATGTTTAGTGCAAGAGCTGCACGCATTGCGAAATCTACCACATTTTTATTAAGTACTGGTAGGACACCAGGATAGCCTAAGTCGATTACTGTTGTATTTGTATTTGGTTCAGCACCGAAGTGAGCAGGTGCTGGTGAGAAGATTTTTGAGTTAGTTTTCAACTCAACGTGTACTTCTAAACCAATGACTGTTTCAAAGTTCATGTTATTTTCCCTCCCACATTTGAGGAACTTCTTTATGGAACTCCGTTGCTTGTTCAAAAGCATGAGCTACACGGTAAATAGTTGCTTCATCGAAGTATTTACCGATAATTTGTAAACCTAGTGGTAAGCCATTTTCAAAGCCACATGGAATAGAAATGGCTGGTAC
>NZ_DAMDAY010000021.1:16001-42379 GCF_032093475.1 Lysinibacillus sp.
TAAAATATCGTTGGCATACATTGTCATAGGATCATCAACGTTTTCACCAATTTTGAAAGCTGGTGTTGGAGATGTTGGTCCAATGATTACGTCAAAGTCTTCAAATACTTTGTCGTAGTCTGCTTTGATCAGTGTACGTGCTTGTTGTGCTTTTTTATAATAGGCGTCATACGTACCAGCACTTAATGAGTAAGTTCCTAGCATAATACGACGTTTTACTTCATCACCAAATCCTTGTGCACGTGTTTCTTTATAAAGATCCATTAAATTAGTAACGTTTTCTGCACGGAAACCATAACGGATACCATCGAAACGGGATAAGTTAGAAGACGCTTCAGATGAAGAAAGGATATAGTACGCTGCAAGTGCATATTTCGAATGAGGAAGAGATACTTCTTCTACTGTAGCACCTAAGCCTTTTAATACTTCTAATGCAGCAAGCACTGATTGACGTGCTGCTTCGCCAACACCCTCACCAAGGAATTCTTTTGGTACAGCGATACGTAAACCTTTTACATCACCAGTAAGAGCTGCTGCATAATTTGGCACCTCTACGTTTGCAGAAGTAGAATCATTTGGATCTAAACCTGCAATCGCTTCAAGTAATAGCGCATTATCTTCAACATTGCGTGTAATTGGTCCAATTTGATCTAGAGATGATGCAAATGCTACTAGACCAAAACGAGATACACGACCATATGTAGGTTTCATTCCTACAACACCACAGTAAGCTGCAGGTTGACGGATTGAACCACCTGTATCAGAACCAAGAGAGAATGGAACTTCCCCTGCTGCTACTGCTGCTGCAGATGCACCTGAAGATCCCCCTGGTACGTGGTTTAAGTTCCATGGATTTTTTGTTGTTTTATAGTATGAGTTTTCGTTAGAAGAACCCATAGCAAACTCGTCCATGTTTAATTTACCGATTGTAATCATTCCAGCTTCGCGTAGCTTATTTACAACAGTTGCATCGTAAATTGGCATAAAGCCTTCTAGAATTTTAGAGGCACAAGTTGTTTCTAATCCTTCTGTTACAATGTTGTCTTTCACACCGATTGGAAGACCAAATAAAGGTCCACGCTTTTCAAATGGTACTTTATCCATTTCAGCAGCTTGTGCAGTTGCTTTTTCTTCGTTTGAAGCAAGGAATGCTTGTACATCGCCATCAAGCTTTGCAATACGTTCGTATGCTTCTTTCGTTAAGTCAGCGATTGATAAGTTACCTGCTTTTATTTCAGCTTGTAACTCCTTTGCTGAACGTTCAAATAACGTCATGAGGAATCCTCCTATGTTTTAGTATTACATGATAGCTGGTACTTTTACTTGACCATCTTCTTGTTCTTTTACGTTTAACATCATTACTTCGCGGTCTAAACCTTTTACTGCTACATCTTCACGCATTACATTCACTAGTGGTAAAACGTGAGTAGTTGGTTCAACATTTGTTGTATCTAGCTCATTTAACTGCTCCGCAAATTCAGTAATTTTTCCAAGTTGCTCAGCAAATTTCTCTGCTTCTTCTTCTGTTATTGCAAGACGTGCTAAATTTGCCACGTGCTTTACTTCTTCTTTTGTTAATTTAGCCATATTTCACACCTCCGAATACTTGTTCAATTCATTGTTTTTATTGATAACAATAGGGTTGAATAAAGTTAACCATGCCAATAATCATAACATTTTTCATATTAAAAATCACAACTTTCACCAAAAATATAGAAACTTTCACTACTATAGCAAAGTGTTGTCACGATATACCAGTTCCCTCTCCTGCATTTTATCCGTCTACATAAAAATATAGCCAGCACAGAGGCTGACTATATTAATCATAAACATGAACGAAAGGATCCTTGTCATTGGCTTTTTTTATGATCAATGCCTCTGGACCATTTACTGAAGTAACGCTCACTTCAACATGAATATTATCAAATTGATTGATTAAAATACCTGTCAAATATTGCGTAAAGCCTATTATTTCAGCTTTGCCGAAAAATTGGATTGGAATTTCAATCGAAAGATTTTGTATTTGCTTATTACGATAGAAGCCAGTCCCGATCACACTTGTATAGTTAGAGAAATATTTATCAACATCTTGTTTAAAATTCTTGAAATTATTGTTGATATCACGGTATACATCCTGTGAATCATCTGTTGGGAACAGGACGTAATTTTCATCTATTCCTTCCCAATCAGCAATGTTATTCTGTCCAGCTTTTGCTACACCATAGCTAAAATAGGTTCCTGGAATAATCTGATTGCGAGCTTGCTGTTTAAACAAGCCAACAACAATCGGAATATCCTTTAACTCGTCACGTGTTCGCAAACGCGAAACAATTTCCGCGGCCATTTTTTTGCCTTGCTCAACAAGAGTAGACTCAGAAATTGGTTTCTCGTAGTATTCACCATATTGTTCCTTTTGATAATAATAAATAGAATTTAACGCAAGACCGATTGATATTCCACCTAATTTAACTTTATTATCCTTTGTCTTCGTTAAGTAATTTTGCTCGACAATATGGGATAAATAAACAGGAGCCTTTAGTGCTCGCTCTTCAGGTGTCATTGTGTCTGTTGTCGGTGGATTTAATCCATCTTCTGTTTGCGAACTTCGAGCAAGCCAAGAGCTCACTGTACTTTCAGCTAAATATTGACCTTCTTGGAAGTAATAGTTTTCAGTGTCAAACTCATTTTGAGATAGACGCATTAAACCTGTTTCAACTTCCTTCATATCATATTTCGTATAAATATTAGATACAACTAGACCTCTACTTGCACTCTCTTTATAAGGAATAAGTGTCTTATAATAGGATTCATCAATTTGTATGCTTGGGATAATTGTTGTTTCAGCTTTTTCTTTCTGTTGCGTTTCCTGTGTAAGCTCTGTCTCCTCCTTGTTAGAAGGCACACAGCCGACTAGCATTGCAGCAGCTACGATTGCTGGAATGAGTCGAAAAGACTTCATTATTTAGTGCTCCTTTACTAATAATCAATTTTGTCCGACGAAATCACTGGACGCCATGATGTAATCTAGCATTCCACATGCCTTTCATGAGGATATGTCGTCAGTGTTTTTTATTAGATGAGGTCAAGTTGTTCAATTAAGTTTTCTTCATTCCAAACTTCAATACCTAATTGCTCAGCCTTTGCCAGCTTAGAGCCTGCGTCCGCACCCGCGATAACAAGGTCTGTTTTTTTGCTGACACTGCCTGTGACAGTACCACCTAACTCTTCTATTTTCGCCTTTGCTTCGTTACGTGTCAATTGCTCAAGTTTACCAGTTAAAACAATTGTTTTCCCTGCAAAAGGACTTTCCCCAATAGCCACTTCTACTTTTTTACCTTTATAGGTCATATTTACGCCTGCCTCTGCAAGACGTCCAATAACCGCGCGTGCGTCTTCATTTGAGAAATATTCCACTAACGAAGACGCCATTTTATCACCAATCTCATAAATTGCCACTAGCTGATCCTCTGTTGCTACCATTACCGCTTCCATTGAACCAAATTCCTCTGATACAATTTTTGCTGCTTTTTCACCAACATGTCGAATTCCAAGACCGATTAATAAACGCTCCATAGAATTCTCCTTCGAAGCTTGGATGGCATTCACTAAATTAGTTGCCGATTTTTCACCCATGCGTTCTAATTCAACAAGTTGCTCAACTGTTAGATGATATAAATCAGAAACATCATGGATTAAATCTGCACGTAATAATTGCTCAACTACTTTATCTCCAAGGCCATCAATGTTCATGGCATTTCGAGAAACAAAATATTTTATGCTTTCCGCAATTTGAGCAAAGCAAGCAGGATTTACACAGCGTAATGCTACTTCACCTTCAATACGAATCAATTCACTATCACAAACAGGGCAATTTTTTGGCATCATAAATGGAACGGAGTCCTCTGGTCGTTGTTCGATTAGCACCCCTACCACCTGTGGGATAATATCACCTGCTTTTCGAATGATGACTGTATCCCCTAAACGAATATCTTTATCTCTAATTAAATCTTCATTGTGTAGGGAAGCACGTTGCACCGTTGTCCCTGCTACTTGTACTGGTGTTAAAATAGCCGTTGGCGTAACTACACCTGTACGTCCCACTGTTAAGTCAATATCAAGCAATGTTGTAACAACTTCTTCTGCGGGAAATTTGTATGCAATCGCCCAACGTGGACTCTTTGCTGTATAACCTAGCTCATCTTGCTGAGCATAACGGTCCACTTTAATAACAATGCCGTCAATCTCGTAAGCTAATTTTGGACGGTTTTCTGTCCAATGTTCTATAAAGGACATTACTTCTTCAATAGTAGAGCATCGTTGGCGCTCTTTATTTGAAGGGAAGCCCAAGCCTTCCAAATAATCAAGCATCTCCGCATGACCATCGATACCATATACTTCTCCGTCTCCGCCAATGGCATAGATAAAAGTTGATAGTTGGCGACTTGCCGCAATTTTAGGGTCTAACTGGCGTAATGAGCCAGCTGCAGCATTACGAGGATTGGCAAACAATTCCTCACCATTGTCAGCACGTTGGGCATTTAATTTTTCAAAAGACTTTTTAGGCATATATGCCTCACCACGAACTTCAATCGTAACTGGTTCCTTTAAACGAAGGGGAATCGCACGGATTGTCTTTAAATTGGCTGTAATATCTTCCCCAACTACACCATCTCCTCGTGTAGCACCTTGTATAAACACACCATTTTCGTACTTAAGTGAAATAGCTAGACCATCTATTTTCAACTCACATACATAAGAAAAATGGTCCCCAATCGCCTGACGAACTTTACGATCGAATTCTCGTAAATCTGCTTCGTTAAAAGCATTGGAAAGACTAAGCATTGGATAATCATGTGTTACTTTTTTAAAGCCCTCTACCACCGCTCCACCAACACGCTGCGTAGGAGAATCTGGGTAAATAAGTGACGGATTTGCTTCTTCTAATGCAATCAGCTCATGTAATAATTGATCGTAGACACTATCAGCTACGACAGGTTTATCTAACACATAATAGGCATGACCATATTCGTGCAATAATTTATTTAACTCTGCAATTCGCTGTTCGATTTCGTTCATTTACGTTCCTCCGCTATGCTTTTTCAATTGGGGCAAATTGCGCCAGTAATCGCTTAATACCAATTGGTTGTGGAAAAGCGATATCAAGTTCTGTACTATCACCTTCACCTTTTACACTAACAACCATACCCGTTCCCCATTTTTTATGAATAGCCTTATCTCCAGCCTTCCAGCCAAATTGATCTCCGCCAGTTGCTTGTAAACGTGCGGTAGCAGGCTGCGTTTGCTGAATTGCTCCTAGTGTACGTTTTTGATGATAGCCACCTGTCGTACGATTGCCAGTAGCAAACGGCATAGTTGATTTAGTACCTGCCTTCGAAATAGATTCAGTAATGTCTTCTGAAATTTCGCCTAAAAATCTTGAGGCATTATTAAAGCTTGAACGGCCAAAAATTGTTCGGCTCTGAGCACATGTTAAATAAAGGCGCTCCTCTGCACGTGTCACCCCAACATACATAAGTCGACGCTCTTCCTCCATTTCATCCTGATCATCTAGAGAGCGGGAATGAGGGAAGATGTTTTCCTCCATGCCAATGATAAAGACAATCGGGAACTCTAAACCTTTAGCAGCGTGCATAGTCATTAAAATAATATTGCCCTTAGAGGCATCCTCTTTATCGAGCGCATCAATATCAGCAATTAGGGCTAAGTCCGTTAAAAATGCTACTAAGCTTTTATCATCACTACGCTCTTCAAAAGCCTTCGTAACAGATAAGAACTCTTCAATATTTTCTAAACGGCTTTCTGCTTCAATCGTTTTTTCATTTTGTAGCATTGCACGATAGCCAGATTTATCAATGACTTGCTCTACAATTTCCGTGACAGACAAATATTCCTGCATGTCTGTAAAGCCTTTAATCATTGCATAAAATTGCTCTGCTGAGTTTGCTGCCTTCCCTGATAGACCCATAAATACAAGATCATTCATTGCATCAAAAATCGAACGATCCTGGTCAATCGCATAGCGTGCCATCTTCTCAAATGATGTAGCGCCAATACTACGCTTTGGTTCATTAATAATACGAGCTAACGATAAATCATCGTCATTATTGGCAATAAGACGCAAATAAGCTAGTAAATCTTTAATTTCTTTTCGATCATAGAACTTTGTCCCGCCAACAATTTGATAGGCCATATTAGACTTAACAAGTACTTCCTCCATTACACGGGATTGAGCATTTGTACGATAAAGAATAGCAAAATCATCAAATGAACGATTTTCTTTTTCAATTAACTGTTGAATGGTTTGTACAACAAATTGCGCTTCTTCCTGCTCGTTATAAGCTTTATATAAGGCAATTTTTTCACCTTCTGCGTTTTCAGTGCGCAGTTCTTTTGGGTAACGTGTTGTATTATTTTGAATGACGTCATTCGCTGCCTGTAGGATGCGTTTAGTTGAACGATAATTTTGCTCAAGCATAATCACTTTGGCATCAGGATAATCCTTTTCAAAAGAAAGAATATTGCCAATATCTGCACCACGCCAACGATAAATAGACTGATCAGAATCCCCTACAACACAAATATTTTTAAACTTTTTAGCAAGTAATTGAACAAGTAAATATTGTGATTTATTCGTATCTTGATATTCATCAACATGAATGTATTGGAATTTATTTTGATAGTATTCAAGTACTTCAGGTACACGATTAAACAACGTAATTGTCGTCATAATTAAATCATCAAAATCAAGAGACTGATTGCGTCGTAATCTTTTTTCATAGCCTTTATAAACACGTGCAACAGTTTGTTCATATGGATTTTTTTCGTTCATTTGACCAGCATAATCCTCTGCTGTTATACACTCGTTCTTCGCTGCACTAATGGCATTTAAAATGGCACGTGGCTCATAGCGCTTAGGATCAATATTCTCATCCTTCATCACATTTTTAATCACTGATAATTGATCGGTAGAATCTAAAATGGAGAAATTACGAGATATACCTAGCTGATCGATATTACGACGTAAAATTCTTACACACATTGAGTGGAACGTAGAGACCCACATACTATCGCCTGTGCCATTACCAAGAATGTTATCTATACGCTCGCGCATTTCACGTGCCGCTTTATTCGTAAACGTAATGGCTAATATTTTTGAAGGATATACTTCCTTTTCGATGACTAAGTAAGCAATACGATGTGTTAAAACTCGTGTTTTTCCTGACCCAGCACCCGCCATAATCAGCAATGGTCCCTCAGTTGTTTTGACCGCTCTTTCCTGTTCAGGATTCATGCCTGCTAGTAAATTTTTTGTTAACTGTTCCATTTCGCACCGCCTTACAAACATTTGTTCTAAAAATTATAACGTATTTTTCACAGCCTTAACAGTCGAAAGTGCAGCTTTTATATCTTCATAAATAATATTTCCAACTACTACTGTATCTGCAAACTGTGCCATTTCCTCTGCCTGCTTTGCAGATGTAATTCCTCCACCATAAAAGAGCTTCGTATGCTTTAGCTCATTTTTTACTGTGCTAACTACTTCTAGATTCCCATAAACTCCACTGTATTCTAAATAAAACACTGGAAGCTTAAAGAAATTTTCTGCCATCCGTGCATAAGCTACGACATCATCAATGGTTAAATCAGTTTTTGCGCCTGTTACTTCTGCTACTTTACAATCTGGATTTAAAATGCAATATCCCTCGGCAACTAATTCATCCCACACCATAATATCTCCGTATTCTCTAATGGCTTCATGATGTAAATTTTTAATCCATTTTGGGTCATCACTATTTAATACAGTTGGGATAAAATAATAGTCATAGCCTGGTGTAACGGCATCAATGGTAGAAATCTCAAGAGCTATAGGGACTTCAAAGCGACGCACACGTACAAGTAAATCTAATACCCCATCTAATGTCACGTTGTCTGTTCCGCCAACCAAAATAACGTCTGTCCCAGATTCACAAATTTTTTCTAAGTCTTCATCTGAAATGTCCTTTGCTGGATCAAGCTTGAACACATGTCTCCATTCTAAATAATCCATTTATTTTACCACCTATCATTTTCTATCTATTCGTTTACAAGTATAGCTTATGATGAACGACAAAAAAATGAAAAAGACTGAGTAGAACTTCTACCCAGTCTCTTTTTCCTACTATTCTTTTGGTGCTTGGAATGGTTTTTCATCAGGATACAAACGACCTAGCATTTCATCATATGTATCATTTCCATAATCGAAGCAACGACGCACACGTGAAATAGTAGCTGTACTTGCCCCAGTTTCCTTTTTAATGGATTCGTAGGTTTTCTTTAAACGTAATAAATGTGCAACCTCAAAGCGTTGTGCCAACGATTGAATTTCACTAATCGTACATAAATCATCAAAAAACTTATAGCATTCCTCGATGTCTTTCAGCTCTAACACTGCTTTAAATAATTGATCTGTTTGATGCCCCCGAATTTTTTCGATTTGCATGCAATTTTCCTCCCTTTAAGGCTGCGTTTTCACCATTGCTTGTAACCCTGGTGAAGATGGTACGAAGTGAACCCAAGACTTTCCTGGTACAAGCTTTACAGGTTCTCCTGATTGCTCTACAGCGGTCGGTATTCCATTCACATTAGACCATTCAACTTCCCTCAAATAGCCATTTTGAAATACGTACGCATTTCCACCAGACGTTAAATCAATTTCTTGGCGGCCGATATCATCAATTATTTGGTGATCCATTTCAAAAAACAGGACATTTGCTAATGATATTGTTTCGCCCGTTAACATATCTTTTGTGTCCACGCCAGCCGATAGTCGTTCATAGTGATTACTTTGATGATCATACACATACGAGTTGTGGAAATCTTCATTATTTCCGTAGTAAATGTCAACTTGACTTGTTTCAATGCCTATTTTACCACGTTCATTGGGTTCATAAAAACCCTGAAGTACTTTTTCACTGTAATTCATTGAAGCGTCTACCATTTTAGCACCTTTTATAATGTTTTCTGATGTAATATATGAATTGTGCGGAGCCACACGATCGCTAGAACGTTTAAAAAGTATGCCATCATAAGCCATCCCATTAATATTGTCTACTATACGATTATCAAGCATGGTTTTCGCTTCAGGGCTATAGCCATGTGCTACGTAAAAGGCATCATATCCCTTTGCCATATCGATAAAATAGGAGCGCGCACTACGCACAGGCCCAATATTTTCCGGTAGTTCACTTTGGTAGATTGCTAAAAAGCGTGTCACATTACCTTCCGCAAGCATTTCATAAATAATATCTGCAGCAGCTAAACCAGATTGTGGACGTGCTGCTGGATGATTATTGATTGTCACCATAATAGGTCGCTGTGTAATTTCCTTCTGCACAGCCTCCCCAGTAAGGGGTGCCACGAATTCTGGTTGTTGTACAGTTTCTTCAACTACTGTTTCTTCCTCCACTACATTTTCATCATCTTCTTTAACCTTTGGCGCTTCCTTCGAACATCCCCCGATTACGAAGGCACTAAAAGCCATAGCAATCAATAATTTCTTCGATTTGAACACAAGCATACCTCTCCTTTAAACAATTACACATAACTGCAATTGTTTTAAAACACTTTCACCAATTAGCGCATAACAGCAGGCAATAATAACTTATTCTTCATTACATCGAAAATTCCTTTTGGTGTGATGCGAATATATGGTAAATGAGTTGATTGTAAAAATAATAGCGTGTAAATGGCATCCCCTAGTTGATAGCCTCGATCGGCTAAAGCTTGCTTTAAAGCCTTTTCTTTCTCCATTAGTGTTAGTACATCCCCATCATATAAAAGACCGCCTATTGTTAGTGGTATATCTGCTACGACTTCCCCTTTTTCGACCAGAACAATACCGCCATTCATTGCCTTCATTTCTTCAAAGGCTTTGATCATATCGTCTTTATTTTTTCCGATTAATAAAATATCGCCTGTGTTTGAATAGGAGGATGCAAAGCCTTGGACATCGGTTGCGAACCCTTTAATCATTGTATTAACATGCCAGTTTCCTTCTCGATTTATTAGCATTAAATAGCATTCATCATGATTGGCAAGCTGACCTTCTCTTGTAATCAATGAATTATAAGGTTTTGTAATGACATCATTAACAAGCGCAATTCCAAACGGCATAGAAAACTGGAAATCCTGTGAATCTAATGAAAAATCTAAATCAAATGCAGGAATAGCTGAATAATCTATTGTTGCAAGTTTATGCACACGTTCACCATCACGCTTTAGCCAAACACCTTTAGATAAGACACTTTCTGGAACAGGATGATATTCATCTTGTAAAATATTTATAGAAGCAAAACGTCCTGTCGCGATAAAACCATGTAAATTAGACATATTATAATAGCGTGCCACATTATAAGATGCCATTTGGTAGGCATCAATTGGAGATACCCCCGCATCTAAGGCAGCTTGTATGCATTTATCCATTACACCATCCTCATGGAATGAAGGTGGCGAGCCATCCGTTGTCATCATTAAATGATCAAAAATAGGAAGTTCTTTTTCTACTATTCCTTTTAGCAGATCGGGTAAATCTGGACGAATTGAAGAATGGCGTAATGTTACGGCATAGCCTTGCATAATGCGTCGCTCAACCTCTTCCACTGTCATCGCCTCATGGTCACCATCAGCACCAAGTAATTTCATGCGTGCTAACGTTCTTTCTGAAGCACCAGGAAAATGTCCTTCAATCTTTTTACCTAGACCCTTTGCCATTTGCATACGATAAAGCATTTGATCATCGCCATGTAGTAGCTTTGGCCAGCCCGTCAATTCTCCACCAAGCAGGACATCACTTCGCTCTAACCACTCTAATATCGAGGTATTAGAGAAAACTTCTTCCTCTTGTTCAAGCTCTGTTTGTGAATCAAAGCGAGTCCACCAATAAAAAGAAAACGGTAGCTTTTTCAAATTATCTAAAATTGAAAACGCTTTCTTATTTTCTAAATTTAAAACAAAGCTTAAATTATCCGAAATAAATGTCGTTGTTCCAAGCTGACCACAAAAATCTGCAAATGACTGTGGATGGTAAAGCTGGAATGGATGAACATGAGGTTCAATATAGCCAGGTACAATTGTTTTTCCTGTACAATCCACGACTTCTGTTCCTTCTAATAAAGGAGGCATTCTATCACCAGCATAGACAATGCGATCTCCTAAAATCCAAATGTTTCCCACTGTAAATTGTTTCAACATACTATGCAAATAACGTGCATTTTTCAGCACGATATCAGGTGCCTTTTTCCCATCGATTACTGCTAATTGCTGACGTAATGTTGTTATTTTCCATACTGGATCCATGCTATTCGCTCCTTCCTAAATTACGTAATTTTTCATTGTGTAAATCCAACTTGAAATCACATACTACTACTGCATAATCGCATATTTTCTTAAAAATTATGCTTTATGCAATCATCTTGTTTCAATCGTAACACAGCACTTTCATAAAGCAAAGTGCACCTCGCTAATTTTTTCCACAATGACTAAAGGAGGAAGTTTGATGATGCAGCAAGCAAATTTAAGCGAAAAAAATGCATTTTGTCGTTTTGCCATGGGTACAGGTTTGACAGCATTTGGTATCGCGAAAGTTTCAAGAAATCCTAATTGTACAAAAGGTCGATTGATGATTGCATTAGGTGCCATGAAAATGGCAGAGGGATTGTTTAAATATTGTCCAACAAAGTCAATCTTAAACTCCAATATGCAAAATGCCATGAACACCTCTATGCAAAGTATGTTCAGCGGGCAAAATTCTATGTCTTCTGAACAAATCGATAAGCTCATGAAGGATTTTTCTTCTGCTATTTCTGGTAATTCTTCAGGTTCTCAAGCTACTACTTCAAAGCAATCTGATACCAGCACTTCAACTCAAAATTCCTCAACAAGTAGTAATAACGCTCAAAATCCTTCTTAGTCAAAGGAGCCGTCCCAATCTATTATTGAGACGGCTCTTACCTCTTACGTTTTGAATCAACAAGAGGTTTCAAAAGTTGATTAAAAATTACTTTAAATTTTAGTAAAAATACGTTTACTTAAATGTACGCCAGCCAATATCTTTACGGTAGAAAAAGTGATCCCACTTTTCTGTGGCTATGCCTGCATATACTTTTTCCTGTGCTTCCTGTAATGTAGACGCTTTTGCACCGATAAGTAATACACGTCCACCATTACCAACAAATCGGCCGTCCACTAGTTTTGTACCAGCATGGTATACTGCATGTGTTGTTGAAAGTGCCTCTAAATTTGGTAACGCTTTACCTTTTTCAACATCACCAGGGTATCCTTCTGCCGCAATGACAACACCTAACATTGCTTCTTCAGACCATTGCAGATCAAATGGCTGTTCATCCATTAATGCCATCATAAATGCCCCAAAATCTGAAACCATGCGCGGTAAGACTACTTGTGTTTCTGGATCACCGAAACGTGCATTAAATTCTATTACCTGAGGGCCATTTTTCGTTAAAATCAACCCTGCATATAAGATACCTGTAAAGGAAGCGCCATCAGCCTCCATTCCTTTAACAGTAGGCTCTACAATCGTTTGAAATGCAATATCAACTACCTCTTGTGAAATTTGTGGTACTGGTGAATAAGCACCCATTCCTCCAGTGTTTGGTCCTTTATCCCCGTCATAAGCACGTTTATGATCCTGTGCAATAACCATTGGATAAATTTGTCCTTTATGCACAAAGGACATAAAGGAGAATTCTTCCCCATCTAAAAACTCTTCAATGACAACACGTGAAGAAGATTCACCGAATCGTTGGTTCCCAATCATATCCTGCACGGCAGCAATAGCTTCTTTCTCTGTCATCGCTACAACAACGCCCTTACCAGCAGCTAAACCATCTGCTTTTATTACGATAGGCGCTCCTTGTTCTTTAATATAAGCTATTGCCTTTTCTGCTTCAGTAAACGTTTCATAGGCTGCAGTAGGGATGTTGTATTTGTTCATAATTTCTTTCGCATAGGATTTACTACTTTCTATTTGAGCCGCAACTTTTGTAGGGCCAAAAATACGTAAGTCACGAGCTGTAAAGAAATCAACAATCCCCTCAGCAAGCGGCTGTTCAGGACCAACAAATGTTAAAGCAATATCATTTTCCTTAGCAAATTGAGCGAGACCTGCAAAGTCCATTGAATCAATAGACACCACTTCTACCTCGCCTCGCATGCCATCATTGCCTGGCGCGACAAATACTTTGTTAACGGATGGAGATATACTAAATTGCTTAGCGATTGCATGCTCACGACCGCCACTTCCTATTACTAATACATTCATTTTAGAGAATCCTCCTCTTTGTGAGTAAGACCGAGATGAACCAACATCTCGGTCTGTTTTGCTTTCTATATGTTTAGTCAATTAGTGTTTAAAATGGCGTACACCTGTAAATACCATTGCAATACCATATTCATTTGCTTTATCAATAGAATCTTGATCCTTGATTGAGCCACCTGGTTGAATAATCGCAGTAATTCCAGCAGCAGCCGCAGCTTCAACAGTATCACTCATTGGGAAAAATGCATCTGATGCTAGTGCTGCACCTTTTGCTTTTTCTCCTGCTTGCTCAAATGCAATTTTAGCTGCCCCAACGCGGTTCATTTGGCCTGCACCTACACCAAGTGTCATATGAGAATCTGTGACAACAATCGCATTTGATTTAACATGCTTTACAACCGACCAACCAAGTTGTAGTGCATCCCATTCTTGTTCTGTTGGCTCACGATCTGTCACTACCTTAATATCTGCATTGCCAAAGCCATAGCGATCTGGCTCTTGTACAAGCAGGCCGCCTTCAACTGATACTACATTGAATTGATCTTGTTTTGCTTGTTCGAAAGGAATAGTTAATAAGCGAATATTTTTCTTTTTGGTTAAAATGTCTAATGCTTCTTGTGAGAAAGCTGGTGCGATAATAATTTCAAGGAAAATATGACTTAGTTTCTCAGCCGTTGCTGCATCCACTTCCATATTTAATGCGATAATACCACCAAAAATAGATGTTGGATCTGCTTCATAAGCTTTATCAAATGCTGCCTCTAATGTGTTACCTGTTCCAACACCACATGGATTCATATGCTTCACTGCTACTGCAGCTGGCTTTTCAAATTCTTTTACAATTTGTAATGCTGCATTTCCATCTTGAATGTTGTTGTAGGATAGCTCTTTACCATGTAATTGTGTTGCATAGGCTAATGAGAAATCAGAGCCAAGGCGTTTTTGGTAGAATGCAGCTTTTTGGTGCGGGTTTTCACCATAGCGTAAGTTTTGCTTCAATTCATATGTCATCGTTAAGCTCTCTGGGAACTCTTCCTCTGTCAGGTAGTTTGAGATATAAGAATCATAAGCGGCTGTGTGACGGAAAACTTTTGCAGCTAGTTTTCGACGTGTTTCAATTGTCGTTGCACCATTAGCTTTTAGTTCTTCTAATACTGTTGCATAGTCATTGCTGTCCACGATTACTGTTACATATTGATGGTTTTTTGCAGCAGAACGTAACATTGTTGGACCACCGATATCAATGTTTTCAATTGCATCATCCCATGTTACATTAGGCTTTGAAATTGTTTCAACAAATGGATATAGATTAACACATACAATCTCAATTGGCTCAATTCCATGCTCATTCATTTGTGCTTGATGAGATGCATCGTCAAACTTCCCTAATAGACCACCATGAATCATTGGATTTAATGTTTTAACACGGCCATCTAAAATTTCTGGGAATTTCGTTACTTCATCTACTGCTGTTACAGCTACTGCATTGTCCTGTAGCATTTTTTTTGTACCGCCAGTTGATAAAATTTCATAACCTAATGCTACTAATTCCTTTGCAAATTCTAAAATACCATCCTTATTGGAAACACTGATTAATGCACGTTTTGTCACAACAATATCCTCCTAATTTTATCGCGCTTTTGCACGAATAGACTTGCTTAATAGATTAATAGAGTTAGGTCCTATTTGCTGAGTAAGGCTCTCGACCTAACTCCTCTTTAGTTACTGTAATAATTGCTTTAAAGCTTTTGTATATAATAGATGCTCTTGCTCGTGAATGGCCGCTTCTGTTGCCTCTTGATTTCCTTCTATAACAGGTACTGCAGCCTGAGCGATAATCGGGCCAGTATCCATCCCTTCATCTACAAGATGGACCGTTACACCTGTGATTTTCACACCATGATTCATTGCCTGTCCGATGGCGTCCTTTCCAGGGAATGCTGGCAATAAAGAAGGATGAATATTAACTATTCGTTGTGGAAATGCGGCTAATAATACGTCACTAATTAAACGCATATATCCTGCAAGTACAATCCATTTAACATCGCATTCTTGTAAAGCATCAATAATAGCATTCTCGTAAGCAGCCTTCGATGAAAATTCCTTTGGGTTTAAAGCTAACACGGGAATCCCAAAGTTTTCAGCACGTGTCACTACAAAAGCACCGGGCTTATCTGTCACCACAAGTTCAACCTTTGCATGCAGTTCCCCACGATCAATAGCTTCTTGAATAGCTTGAAAATTACTACCGCTGCCTGAAGCAAACACGGCTATTTTTGTTGGTGCAGTCATTACACTAGACTCCCATCATGTGAGCCATTAAATACTACGCCTTCACCTTTAATAACACGGCCGATTGTATATGCTTTTTCGCCATTTGCTTCTACTGCTGTGATGACTTTATCAGCTTCATCTGCTGGTACAGCTATTACAAAACCAATACCCATATTAAACACATTATATAAATCTTTATCTTCTAACTGACCTTTATCTTTCAGGAATTCAAAGATACGTAATACAGGCCAAGAACCTAGGTCGATTTCAGTTGCTAATCCTTCAGGCATCATACGTGGTAGATTTTCATAGAATCCTCCACCCGTAACATGTGCACAGCCATGTACATCGGCTGCCTTTAAAGCAGCTAATACTGGCTTAGCATATAGCTTTGTTGGTACGAGAAGTGCCTCACCAATTGGTCCTAAATCTTCATAGCCTTCTACAACAGCATCAACCTTGTATTGATGATCTGCAAAGACAATTTTACGCACTAAAGAATAACCGTTTGAATGTACACCGCTTGATGCAATACCAATTAGGACATCACCTTCTACGATTTTTTCTCCTGTAATAATGTCAGATTTTTCGCATGCACCTACAGCAAAGCCAGCTAGATCATATTCATCCTCTTCATATAGACCAGGCATTTCAGCGGTTTCGCCACCTATTAATGCCGCACCAGATTGCACACAGCCATCTGCAACACCTTTAACAATCTGTTCGATTTTTGCAGGCTCAGCTTTTCCAAGAGCTACGTAATCTAAAAAGTACAAGGGCTCTGCTCCCTGGGCAACTATATCATTAACACACATGGCTACACAGTCAACGCCAATTGTATCGTGCTTATCTACCATAAATGCTAGCTTTAGCTTTGTTCCAACACCATCTGTCCCTGAAATAAGAACAGGTTCTTTAAGTTGAAGTTCTGACAAGTCAAACATGCCACCAAAGCCACCGAACGTTCCCATAACACCAAGACGGTTTGTACGTTCAACATGAGACTTCATTCGTTTAACGGCTTCATAGCCCGCTTCTATATTTACACCTGCTTGTTCATATGCCTTTGACACGCAGAGTTCCTCCTTATCATCCGAATCGCCTAATTATTATTCTAGAATCACTGTACAACCTTCTAGAGGTCACTAATTCGTTGCGATAT
Organism: Lysinibacillus sp.; assembly: GCF_032093475.1. Classification (NCBI taxonomy): domain Bacteria; kingdom Bacillati; phylum Bacillota; class Bacilli; order Caryophanales; family Bacillaceae; genus Lysinibacillus; species Lysinibacillus sp. Next base: position 32,774 of record NZ_DAMDAY010000021.1, read on the forward strand.
TTTTCTTAACGTAACAGTTCTTTTTCATGTGGTAAGATGGTATCCGGGAAAATCTCGGTTGGATATTTGCCTGTAAAACATGCTAAGCATAGTCCACGGTTGTCATCTTCATAGGGACGAGCGATGGTCTCTACCATTCCTTCAACAGAAAGGAACGTCAAAGAATCTGCACCGATCGCTTCACGAATTTCATCTACATTATGACTAGAGGCAATCAGTTCCTCATGTGTGGAAGTATCAATGCCATAATAACAAGGGTTTGTCATCGGCGGAGATGAGATCACAACATGGACCTCTGCTGCACCAGCATCTTTTAACATTTTGACAATACGACGTGATGTTGTGCCGCGAACAATGGAGTCGTCCACCATAACTACACGTTTACCCTTTACGACTTGAACAACTGGTGAAAGCTTCATTTTTACGCCACGTTCACGTAATTCTTGTGTTGGTTGAATAAACGTACGACCAACATAGCGATTTTTAATAAGACCTAGTTCATAAGGGATACCACTTTCCTCTGCAAAGCCGATTGCTGCTGAAATACTTGAATCAGGTACACCTGTTACAACATCAGCCTCAATATGCGCACATTCACGAGCAAGCTGTTTCCCCATACGTTTACGTGCCATGTGAACGTTAATACCGTCAATATCAGAGTCAGGACGTGCTAAATAGACATACTCCATTGCACACATAGAACGCTTTTCCATATCAGCAAAACGATCTGATTTGACACCCTCATCGTTAATAATGATTAGTTCTCCTGGTTCCACAGAACGAACGAATTCTGCACCAATTAAATCAAATGCACAAGTTTCAGAAGCTACCACCCAGCCATCTCCTAGCTTTCCTAGAGATAATGGACGTAAACCATGTGGATCACGTGCAACAAGCATTTCATCCTTTGTCATAATTAAGAAAGAATACGCTCCCTTTAATAAAGAAAGGGCATTTTTCACTTTCGCACGGAAAGGTGAATGTGAGCTTTTCTTAATAAGATGCGCCAGCACTTCTGTATCAGAGCTTGAATGAAAAATACTACCTTGTCGCTCTAAATACTGTTTTAAATGTGTCGCATTGACCAAGTTACCGTTATGGGCAATTGAAAGGCTACCAGTTGAGGAATGGAATAATAATGGCTGGACATTTTCAATACCGCCACCACCAGCAGTCGTGTAACGAACATGAGCAATAGCTGCTTTGCCGTCCACTGCTTTTAATTTTTCTTCGTTGAAAACATCATTAACTAGTCCTTCGCCTTTCACCGCGCGAAGATGCTGACCGTCTGAAACGACAATTCCAGCACCTTCTTGTCCACGGTGTTGAAGAGCATGGAGCCCGTAATAGCTAAGGTGTGCTGGATTTGGGTTACCCCAAATACCAAACACCCCACATTCTTCGTTTAAGCCTCTGAGTTCAGCAAGCATGGGATTGCTCCTTTCCAATTAGAACGGAATTCCTCCACTGTACCTTCTACAAGCACACCTTTGTCCCCGTTGATTTTAACTAGTGCATCGTTTGTTACGACACCAATTTTTTGAGCGTCTTTCATAATTTCTACAAATGCAGCTGTATTTTCTTCTTTAACTGTTACAACAAAACGAGATTGACTCTCGCTGAATAATGCAGTGGTTGCAGAGCCTGATAATGTTACATCAACACCAAGACCGTTTGCACCGAATGTTGTTTCAGCAATAGCCACCGCTAGGCCACCTTCAGCTACGTCATGAGCTGATTGTACAAGACCAGCTTTAATAGCCTTTAATAAAGCTTGCTGACGTGCTGCTTCTACATCTAAATCGATGGCAGGTGCTTTCCCTGAAATAACCCCATTATTTAATAGTTTTTGAAGCTCTGACCCACCAAACTCGGTTTTAGTCTCACCAATCACAAATACGATATCTCCTGTAGATTTTACTTCTTGTGTAGTGACATGAGCTAAATCTTCAATAAGACCAACCATACCAATTGTTGGCGTTGGATAAACCGCTTCGCCTGAACGTTCATTGTAAAGTGAGACGTTACCACCAATAACTGGGGAATTTAATGCCGTACATGCAGCTGAAATACCATCAGCAGATTTTTCAATTTGCCAGAAGATTTCTGGTTTCTCTGGATTACCAAAGTTCAAGCAGTCTGTAATGGCAAGTGGCGTACCACCAGTTGCCACGATATTACGAGCTGCTTCAGCTACAGCAATAGCACCGCCCACTTCTGGATCTAGGTAAATATAACGAGAGTTACAGTCTGTTGTCATTGCTAAACCTTTATTTGTACCACGTACACGAATAACGGCAGCATCAGATCCTGGTTTAACAACTGTGGATGTACGCACTTGATAATCATATTGATCATATACCCACTCTTTAGAGGCAATTGTTGGTGCTCTTAATAATGCATTTAATGTCTCTTTGTAATCTGTCACAACAGGCTCTGTATTTTCAATTGCTTGGAACTCTGCATAGTATGCAGGCTCTGCAGATGGCTTATGATAAACGGGTGCATCTTCTGCAAGTGCATCAGCAGGTACTTCAGCTACAACTTCTCCGTTGTGTAATAGACGAAGCATTTTATCATCAGTCACTCGACCGATTGCAACAGCATCTAAATCATATTTATCAAAAATCGCTTTAATTTCATCTTCGCGACCTTTTTTCACAACTAGTAGCATACGTTCTTGAGACTCAGATAACATCATTTCATAAGCTGTCATACCTGTCTCACGTTGAGGGACTAAGTCTAAGTTCATTTCTACACCAGAACCAGCCTTTGATGCCATTTCTGCTGAAGAAGAAGTAAGACCAGCAGCACCCATATCTTGAATACCAACTAAAGCATCGGATTTGACAACCTCTAAACAAGCTTCAAGTAAAAGCTTCTCCATAAATGGATCTCCCACTTGTACTGCTGGACGTTGGTTTTCTGATTCCTCAGTTAATTCTTCGGAGGCAAATGTTGCACCATGAATTCCGTCACGACCTGTTTTCGCACCAACGTACATAACTGTATTACCTACGCCAGCTGCAATACCACGTTGAATATCCTTATGGTCGATTAAACCGACACACATCGCATTTACTAGTGGATTCCCTTCATAACACGGATCAAATTGAATTTCACCGCCTACTGTTGGAATTCCAATACAGTTACCATACCCAGCAATACCAGCAACGACTTCTTCAAAAAGATATTTACCACGCGCTGATTTTAATTCACCAAAGCGTAATGAATTTAACATGGCGATTGGACGTGCTCCCATTGAGAAAACATCACGAATAATACCGCCTACACCAGTAGCAGCTCCTTGATAAGGTTCAATCGCAGATGGATGGTTATGAGATTCCATTTTAAATACTACAGCTTGTTCGTCACCAATATCGACAATCCCTGCGCCTTCACCTGGTCCTTGTAAAACTTGAGGACCTTTTGTAGGGAATTTACGTAATACTGGCTTTGAATTTTTGTAAGAGCAGTGCTCAGACCACATTACTGAGAAAAGACCTGTCTCTGTCCAGTTAGGTAGACGTCCTAAAATACCTTCTACCATTGCAAATTCTTCGTCTGACATCCCCATACCAGCGTATAGCTTTTCATCTTTAATTTGCTGTGCTGTTGGCTCAAACTTAGTTGTTGACATGATTTTCCCTCCACTGCTTCACAATTGATTTAAATACTGCTAGACCGTCAGCTCCGCCCACCAGTGCATCAACAGCACGCTCTGGGTGTGGCATCATCCCTAATACATTGCCGCGTTCGTTTATAATCCCTGCGATATCTTCTAAAGAACCGTTTGGATTATCTCCTGAGTATGTGAATACAATTTGATTATTATCTTTTAGTGATTGTAATGTTTCCTCATCACAGTAGTAATTTCCTTCACCATGTGCGATTGGAATATTAATGATTTGACCTTGCTCATATTGATTTGTAAATAATGTATTGTTGTTTTCAACTTTTAGCTGTACAGTACGGCACATAAATTTTAAATTTTTATTGCGCAGTAAAGCTCCTGGCAATAAACCAGCTTCTGTTAGGATTTGGAAGCCATTACATACACCTAGAACTGGTTTACCAGCATCAGCTGCTTTTTTAACCTCTGCCATAATGTTAGATTGATTAGCCATTGCACCACAACGAAGATAATCTCCGTAAGAGAAGCCTCCAGGTACTAAAACGCCATCAAACCCACTTAGATCTGTTGCTGTATGCCATACATATTCTACTTCTTCACCTAGCTCGTCTTTAATGGCATGATACATATCGATGTCACAGTTTGACCCAGGGAATACGAGTACTGCGAATTTCATGATTAGTTAGCCTCCTCGACTTCGTAACGGTAGTCTTCAATTACAACGTTCGTTAAAACCTTTTCACACATTTCTTTTACTAGAGTATCAATGTCACGTTCTGTATCTTTAATTGTTAGTTCAAGATATTTACCGATACGTAAATCCGCTACTTCACCGTAGCCCATTTTAGCTAAAGAACCTTGTACTGCAGAGCCTTGTGGGTCAAGAATGCTCTCACGTAATGTTACATAGATTTTTACTTTTTTCATTGTTATTTGCCTCCGAGTCTAGAAAGTATAATAGTATAAACTTCAGTTAAATTACCAAGGTCACGACGAAAAACATCTTTGTCTAACTTTTGCTTTGTTGTTGCATCCCAAAGTCTGCAAGTATCCGGTGAAATTTCATCAGCTAATAATACATTGCCATTCGTATCACGGCCAAATTCTAATTTGAAATCAATTAGTGTCACATTAACATCTGCAAAGATTGGCTGTAGAACTTTGTTAACCGCTAGTGCCCCATCATAAATAGCAGTTACTTCAGTAGAAGTCGCAAGGTCAAGAACATCTATATGCTCTGTTGTAATAAGGGGATCGCCTAACTCATCATCTTTATAATAAAATTCGACGATTGGTCTTTTTAAAGCTGTGCCTTCTTCCAGACCAAGACGTTTTGCTAAACTTCCAGCAGCTATATTACGAACAACCACTTCAATCGGAATAATTTCTACTTTTTTTACAAGTTGTTGCGTATCAGATAATTGTTTTACGAAATGTGACGCAATTCCGTTTGCTTGTAATTTTTCGAAAATTAATGAAGTAATGCGATTATTTAAAATGCCCTTGCCTTCTATTTCTTCTTTTTTTTCACCATTGAATGCTGTTGCACTATCCTTATACTCAACAAGAAGCACATTTTCTTCCTCAGTTGTGTACAATTTTTTTGCTTTACCTTCATACAAAAGTTGACCTTTAGTCATGTCGTTTTTCCCCCTGATATTATAGATACGCTTGTATTAATGTCCAGAATTGAATCGTGTCACCACGATCCAACTCTGAAACATTTACTAGTGGGCTCTAACATTTAGAAAGTTTAAATATTAGATAAGTCCTAATCGTTCAAAAATCATATCAACATGCTGTAAGTGGTAGTTGTAATCAAAACACTCATCCAGCTCTTCCTTAGTTAAATAAGATGTGATTTTTTCACTTGCATCGACTAATGTACGGAACTGAACTTGCTCGTCCCATGCCTGCATCGCTAAAGGCTGTACGGTATCATAAGCTTCTTCACGTACTAAGCCTTTATCTATCAATGCTAACAAGATGCGTTGAGAATAAATTAGACCAAATGTGCGATCCATATTACGTTTCATATTTTCAGGGAATACTGTTAAGTTTTTCACAATATTACCGAAGCGATTTAACATATAGTTAAGAGTAATTGTTGCATCCGGTAAAATAACGCGCTCTGCGGATGAATGAGAAATATCACGCTCATGCCATAAAGCAACATTCTCATACGCTGTCACCATGTATCCACGCATTAAACGAGACATACCAACCATGTTTTCAGAACCAATTGGATTACGTTTATGTGGCATTGCTGATGACCCTTTTTGTCCTTTTGCAAAAGCTTCTTCTACTTCGCGTGTTTCCGATTTCTGTAAGCCGCGAATTTCTGTTGCGAATTTTTCAATAGATGTAGCGATTAAAGCTAAGGCACTTAAATACTGTGCATGGCGATCACGCTGTAAAGTCTGTGTTGAAATCGGTGATGCTGTAAGTCCTAATTTATCGCATACATACTGTTCAACACGAGGATCGATGTTGGCATATGTTCCAACGGCTCCAGACATTTTCCCAGTTTCAATTACTTTAGCTGCTGCTTCAAAACGTTCAAGGTTACGCTTCATTTCCTCATACCATAAACCAAGTTTTAAACCGAAAGTTGTTGGTTCTGCATGAACACCATGTGTACGTCCCATCATAACTGTATATTTATGTTCTTTTGCCTTAGCAGCAATAATATCAATGAAATTCACAATGTCTTTGCGTAAAATATCATTTGCTTGTTTGATTAAATAAGATAATGCTGTGTCCACTACGTCTGTAGAAGTCAAACCATAATGTACCCACTTACGTTCTTCACCAAGTGTTTCAGAAACGGCACGTGTAAAGGCAACAACATCATGACGAGTTTCTTGTTCAATCTCTAAAATACGGTTCACATCAAATGAAGCATTTTCACGAATTTTAGCAACATCCTCTTTTGGGATATCCCCTATTTCAGCCCAAGCCTCACAAGCTAAAATTTCAACTTCTAGCCAAGCTTGGTATTTATTTTGTTCTGTCCAAATTGCGCCCATTTCGGGTCTTGTGTAACGTTCAATCATCGCGTATCTCCTTCTATTCTGACCAGATGCCAGAACTCTCGATTTGTTGTAGTGTTTCCTCTATGTCTTTTGTCATAATCGTTACATGGCCCATCTTACGGTTGACCTTAGCTTCAGCTTTCCCATAAAGATGGATGGACCATTCAGGATATTTAGCAATTGAGTTACTAAGTGGCACGACATGCTGCCCTAATACATTGACCATAATAGATGGTGCCCAAAGTTCTGGTTTTCGTAATGGCCAACCACAGACAGCTCGAATATGCTGATGGAATTGAGAAACATTACATGCCTCTATTGAATAGTGACCAGAATTATGAGGTCTCGGTGCTAATTCATTAATAACAATCCCACCATCTTCTAACACAAACATTTCTATCGCTAACGTTCCTACTAAATGTAAGTAATCTGCAATTTTTAAAGCTTCACGTTCCGCAGCTTGAGCTGTACTTTCTGATATGCGAGCAGGCACAATTGTTTCATGTAGAATATGATGAACATGAATGTTCTCTCCAACTGGCTGACAATACGATTCACCGTGGCCATTTCTTTGAACAATGACCGATACTTCCTTAACGAAAGGAACAAAGCCTTCTGCAATACATTGAGAATGCGTGAATAAATCTTTCGCTAAAGGTAGATCGTCAGTTGATTTTAAAAGCTGCTGCCCTTTGCCATCATAGCCACCTCTTGCTGTTTTGACTATACAAGGATACCCAATCGAATCAATATTGGCTACTAATTCTTCATAAGTTTTTGCAACAATATATGGAGCTACTGGACAACCAGCTTTCACAATAGCGTCTTTCTCTGTTACACGGTTTTGTGTAATGCGTACCAACTCCGCCCCTTGTGGAACGTAAGCCATTTGTGATAAACGCTTTAAGCCTTCATAATCAATATTTTCAAATTCATACGTGATGACATCACTTACTTCTGCAAGCTCTTCTAAAGCAGCTTCATCATCATATGGGGCTACAATACGAATATCAGCTACCTGTCCACACGGTGAGTCCATTGCAGGTTCAAGAACAGCAATTTTAAATCCAGACTCTTTAGCAGCAAGTGCCATCATCCGACCAAGTTGGCCACCACCTATAATACCTATCGTTTGTCCAGGATAAATAATCTTCGTCACACTAAGTCACCTGTGCTTTCTAATACTTGCTGCTTTGTTGCTTCACGTCTAGCATCTAATTTATTGGCAAGTTCTGAATCTGTTGTTGACAAAATTTGAGCTGCAAGTAATCCTGCATTTGTTGCTCCTGCTTTGCCAATAGCTACAGTTGCTACAGGTACACCACCAGGCATTTGAACAATGGATAATAATGAATCAAGTCCATTAAGTGCACGTGACTGAACTGGAACTCCAATTACAGGCAACGTTGTTTTAGCTGCCACCATTCCTGGTAAATGTGCAGCCCCACCTGCTCCAGCGATAATTACTTGTATTCCTCGCTCACGAGCAAGCTCTGCATATTCAAACATTAAATCAGGTGTACGATGTGCAGATACAACCTTTTTTTCGTACGGTACTTGTAATTCATCTAAAATATCACATGCATGTTTCATTGTTTCCCAGTCACTTGAACTACCCATAATGACACCGATTTTCGGATTCATAAATTGTCGCTCCTTTTAAACGATAGAAAAATGATCAGTTATTGTGCTAGCATCTATTTTTAATAGCACTGCAATTCTTATCTTATACAAAGAAAATCCCCAAATAAACTACTCTCTACTACTACACGTGAAAGCAGCTTACTTGAGGACTTATCAGAACAAGAATATACCTATATACAAACTGCACATAGAGTTTCTCATCATATGCCAAAAGTGCTTTCCCGCATAGTCCAGCATTTACGGTGCCGGGTAGAGACACTAGAGCCAATCCTCTAGCATATATGTGGGATATATTTGTTTTTCCTTATCACATTTTAACAAGTGATTACCTTATCGTCAATGCAAAAATGCGAACATTTTTTATAAGTGCAAAAAAAACGTTCGGATTTTAGTCAAAATCATTCCGTATCTTGCGCAGGAATAGCTTTAAATTGAATTTTTTGACGCAAATAGGTTGGTTCACCATTGACGATATGAAAAAGAGGCTCTTCTTTTCGTCCAATGGCCATATAACCGTCTTGTCGCATTCTTGCTAAACACTCTTCTATGGATTCATTTTCTTGTACTTCATACCAAATTTGTTTTTTTCCCAACTTCTTCTTCCTTTCCACTTCACGTTTTGCATCTTTACTACTTGTACTCCATTATACCTTTAGTTGCTTATAGAAGTATGCATGAACTTAATAATGATTTTTAGTGTCTATATCATATTCAAATCCTTAGTAGTCTCCTTATATAAAAAAGAAGAACCTAAATTTTATTAAGTTCTTCTTTAAGAATCGTTTCTTATTAAATTTGAAAATCTATCTCCTTCGGCAATGCTTACCTATTACTATTAAAAAGCTTTTATATAAATGCCTAAAAAAAGAAGTAGTATAAATGAATGAAGGACAACAAGAACCATACGATAATCACCTTTAATACCGAAAATGGCACTGATCATACCTATCCCTGCTAATATAAACGGCATAAACATATTTACGTCATAGAGAAGTTTTAAAAAGCTCCCATACCATTTCTTTGAATCATACCCAAACATAAAGATTGTTATTAATAAGCATAAGATTGAAATAGTAGAAAAAATGATACGTCTCATTTTAATTCCTCCATTATCAAATCCGATTGTGTACAGTTCAGTGAATTGTCAAAATGTATGGAAATAGCTTTATTTATTATAACATTTTATGAATAGTGCACATAACAAAAAAAGCCATGGAATATGTCCATGGCTTTTCATAAATTGCCTAGCGACGTCCTACTCTCACAGGGGGAAGCCCCCAACTACCATCGGCG